>NZ_VBUK01000015.1:0-61207 GCF_005780245.1 Maribacter aurantiacus
TCTATTGTATTGATTTCAAATTCCATAATTTAAATCCAATTTTGAATTCTGAGTTCGTTTCTCGCATTAAAGCTAACTACTGGATATCCGGAAAGTTCCGCATAACCATATTGATGTTGGATAAAAATAGTACTTTTTCACTATAAATCGATATCTTCATATTATTATGTCATTGCCTGATTTTGTGAAAATATTGGAGGTTAAGCGGTATAGCAGGAACACTATAGAGAGTTACTCTTCCATCGTAAAGATGGCGACTCAATTTTTTGAAAAGCCACTGAACAAGATTGATGAAACCGAACTTCACAGGTACTTCTATCATATGGTACACACCAAGAAAGTATCCTATTCCTACCAGAAACAGGTAGCGATGGCCTTGAAGCTGTATTACAGAGAAATTTTCGGTCAGAACATTAACTTGGAATATCTATTTCCGAGTAGAAAGCCAAATAAGCTCCCCGTAGTCATCGCAAGAAAGGAAGTTCTTAAAATCATTGAAAAAGCCAACAACATCAAGCATAAGAGCATGATAGCCGTGGTCTACAGTGCAGGCTTAAGGGTAGGCGAGTTGATTGCACTTGAAATCAAGGATATAGATTCATCCAGAATGGTGATACATATTAAATCAGGAAAGGGCAACAAGGACAGGATAGTACCCTTATCTGAAAAAACCTTGTCAATGCTTCGTGAGTACTATAAAGAATATACGCCCAAACGATACCTATTTGAAGGCCAAAAGGGAGACAGGTATTCTTCGTCAAGTTTCAACAAGCTTCTCCAGGCTGCTGCCAAAAGGGCGAGAATAAATAAAAACATCACCGCGCATACCTTGAGGCACAGTTACGCAACGCACCTATTGGAAAATGGTACCGATATTAGAATCATCCAAAAACTTTTAGGGCACAATTCCATTAAGACGACCATGATTTATACCCAAGTTACTGAACCTACTTTGTTGAATGTGACAAGTCCTTTTGATGATTGAACCGCTCCATAAATTGGCCGTTTTACGGCACAGTTGAATCCGTTTCAAAAAACATTCGTTCACAGTTCCATTTGTCGTTCTTTTTAGTAGTTTCGTTATATAACCTTTTACGGAACCAAATATGACGGTCGGATATGCCAGGGTGTCCACACCCGAACAAAAGTTGGAAGCTCAGATTGCCTTGCTCGAAAAAGAGGGTTGCGAGAAAATCTATACCGATATCGCCAGCGGTACAAGAGATGATAGAAAGGGCCTGAACGAGATGCTCAAATACATGAGGAAGGGGGACACCATTCTTACCTACAAAAACGATCGTGTTTTCCGTTCCCTGAGAAACATGGTGGAACTCATAGACCGCTTCAACGAGGCCGGGGTACACTTCAAAAGTCTGAGCGAACCGGAATTCGATACGACTTCGGCAAATGGGAAATTTCTTCTACAAATCTTTGCTGCGGTTGCGGAATTCGAGAGAAACCTAATCAGTGAACGTACCAAAGTGGGACTGGACAATGCCAGAAAACGAAACAAGCTTTTGGGCAGGCCCAAGGGTGCAAAAGTGGAAACAATTGAAAAGTACCACTACGCCAAACATCTTTATGAGAACCAAGGGGTCTCAATCGATAATGCATGCAAGCGGGCAAAATTGGGAAAGACCTCTTTCTATAGAGTGGAAAAATCACTAATGGCGGATTCAACCGTTAAACCCTGAACCGATCTATGCCGTACCTATCGTCACTTAGCGTTATAGCGGAACGGACCCATCCGTTTCCCTACGATGTCAGTGCTATCAAGTTTGCAAAGGATATCGATGTGTCCGCACCAGTCACATTTATTATAGGGGACAATGGAACGGGGAAGTCCACTTTACTTGAAACATTGGCACTTCGTTTACAACTCCCACATATGGACGGGTTCGGATATGGCAAGAATTGTTTCAAGGCGGCCCGTTCGCTGACACCTTATCTGCAATTGAACTGGAAAATTGAGAGGCCAAGGGGATTTTTCTTCAGGGCAGAGGACTTTGGTGATCTCTTGAACAGTATCGATAGGGAGGATGCCAGGCTCCACGAGTCGTTCAAGGATATCTATGGTGAAGTTCCGGACCGTATCATCCAGGAAATGAAGGATAACCAAAACTATCAGATTTATAAAATGCGGCAGAACTACGGCCAAGACCTTCAGGGGTTTTCACATGGGGAAGCTTATCTGAAAATAATGGACGATACCATAAATGGAAGTGGGATATTCCTGCTGGATGAACCCGAAGCAGCATTGTCCCCATCAAAACAGTTGTCATTGCTCTATTTCATCCAAGCACACTTAAAGGCCCATATGTCCCAATTTATCATTGCCACGCATTCACCCATGCTTATGGCGTATCCCGGAGCAAATATTTATGAGGTGACGGACAAAGGAATGAACAAGGTATCATTGGAGGAAACGGAGCACTATACCATTACCAGGTCGTTCTTACAAAGTCCGGAAAGCTATCTGAGGTTTTTGAAATAACATATCCTAAATTTGATTTATGGAATACGAAATTATTTATGAGAAGAGCAGCGATGGTTGGAGTGCCTATGTACCGGAACTTCCCGGGTGTACTTCCGCTGGTGCCGATAGAGCTGAAATCGAGAATAATATCAAGGAAGCCATTGAATTGCATTTGGAACTCCTTCACGGACAAGAACACTGAAAAGAGCTTACCGTGGTTGTTCCAATAAACAAAATAGGAATCTCAATCGCATAAACATAAAATAGAACACTTGGGCAGTACGTTCAATAAACCCTATTGCACATTACATCCATATAGACCAATAAATAAAACTGGGGAATTTAATTAATCGATAAACACCAGTGTTTTCGGTATTTCCGAGCAAAGTTTTCCGTTTATGCAGCTATGTGGTCATCGGGCGGTTTCAGCCGCTATGCGTTCACTCCCAAATCAAAGTTTATATTGGTTTCTCCTATATTTTTTCCAGTTACGGGTACGTTTTGAAAATTTTGAGTTAGTGGTCTCTATTCCATGGGGGAAACAGAACCAACAACCACCCATCTTACGGTAGTTGTCAATCCTTGAAATGCGGATATTGGATATCTTTTTAGGAAAATCAATGTGTCCCTCTTGGGTAAGACCAAAGGCTTTTATAAATCGCTTTGAATGTTTCACGATTTCAATGTTTTAAGTGAATACTTAGAACATTGAGCCTTTTAAGAAAATGGAAAGAAACATAATCGGTTTATTTCCGTAAAGATAGTCCATTAACCGTTTTGCGCCCAAGTCGTTTTAAAAGCCATGAAATGGTAGTGTAATCCCGAAACGGGCTAGCGTCCGTAAAAAATTGTATTATAATAAATTAGGTAATTTAATTGGGCATTTTGTTCAATTTTGGGACGATGTCAAAGCGGAAAGCCAATGTTTTCAATGCCTCCGAGCTATATTGACACTTTTCGCAGCTATGAGGTCACTAGGCCTAAATAGCGTGTGTTTGAAGTAGTTTGAAGCCGTAATAGATTTTCTATTGCATATTTTAGGTTTAAGAATTATCAGGGAATTTGGAATTTTAGGCTTGAATTTTTGTCCATCTAAACCCCAAGAATCCTATTATATAACCAACTCTTTATTTGAGTAGCGTACACATTCATGTATGGGTAGCTACTTCAAAACATCAAACCGATGCGTGTATTTTATGGTCAGGGTCTGGTTGTCCAAAAAATCCAAGGGGTTGTCGTCCCGTACGATATTGAATACCACAAAGAGTCCGGTGTTGGCACTTTGGAGCCAACCAAAGCGGGCATTTACAGAGGTTATCTCGGAAACATTGTTGCGCTGTATCAAGCTTTGTAAAAAGATACGTGGGGTAAAACTGTAGGCCAATCGGAGTCCGCCTACCAAAGCCGTGGTATTTCCGGTTTCCAACTGAATATCGTTGTGGCTCATGGTCAGGGAGGACACAAATTTGTTCCCGACCCTAAAATTGGCCGTACCACTGTTGGAATAGCGCATTCCGTTGAAATAACCACCAATGAAGGTACGGGTACTGACGGAAAAAGCATTATTCGGGTTGGTAATCAACACAAACTGCAATTCCTCATTTTTGTATTCGCCGATGGGCACCGTCACATTGGAAATATTGAAGGGGGCGAACACCCGCTCCTGGGTGAAATTGATACCGGTATGGATCTCAAAGCCGCTGCGCCAAACCCAATGGTTGTCCACATGCAGAAAGCCCGTAACCTGCTCATTGTCAAAGTTCCAATAACCTCGGTAGGAGAGATGGGGACGCATTTCAAGGAAACTTCCGTTCCCATTCACCCGATGCGCCTTAAAGATCAACAACTCCGGCTTTTTAAAGGCTGTTCGTTGTAGGAAACCGACTTCCGGATTGAATCCCGGAGCCACCTCGGTGTAGCCCGCGTTCAGGTTCCAACCGTCCCATTCGTAGTTGGCCAGTAGTTTAAAGGCATGGTCCTGACCGTTGATGGAAGGGGTGACGCTCTTGGCAAAAAAGCCGTTCACTTCCGCTTTGTTGCCAATGCCCCATTTCCCATCCACCGCATAAACGCGGTTAAAATCATCGTCGAGACCCGCCAACCCTTGTCGGTTGACAAAAATACCGCCTAAGGAACTTCGGGAATTCCCAAAATTGTGGTTGACACGCGCCACGGAGAAATTATTCTCCGTAATACCTGCCGATGCCACATCCTCCGTAAACATGCTCAACAAGCCCACGTTGGTCTGTCCGACTTTCCCGGAAACTCGCGCTCCACCAATGATGGGTACAATACTACCATCCTGACCCAAACCGATACGCCGACTAAAGAACAAATCGACCTCCCCGGGACTTCCGACCGAAAACTGACCCGCATTTTCAAGGAAAAAGGCCCTTTTTTCGGGGAAGAAAAGGTTGAATCGGTCCAGGTTCACCTGTTCGTCGTCCACTTCTACCTGGGCAAAGTCCGTATTATAGGTAAGGTCGAGGGTCACGCTGGGGGTAATGCTGTATTTGACGTCCATCCCTACTTCCGCATTCAGGTCCTGTTCGCTGGGAGAGACGGATTGGTCGTTGATACCCTGAACCAGGGCATAGGGAATCAACTTTAGGTTCCCTGGATTTTTCAGATTGAGTCCGGTCAATTTACCGGCCAAGGCCAGCCGTTTGAGGTCGAAACCCAGTGGGAGGGAAGTCCAATAGGCGATTTCCGTGTTTTTGCTAATGTTCCGCTGAAAATTGAGCCCCCATGTTTTAGCCTCCCCGGAAGCGAAACGCAGGGAACGTAGGGGAATGGCAAACTCGGCGCTCCAGCCGTAATCGCCCAATTGGGTCTTTACGGACCAGGTGGCGTCCCAATTGAGGTTTGTACCCCCAATTACGCCACCCTGTTGGCGGTTGGCATTGTTGTTTCCCTTGCCTTCGTTGTTGATCTGAGCGTCGTATTCCATGCCTTGGGCATTGGTACCAAAGAGAAAGCCGTTTTGCTGGTCGTTATAGGTATCTATGATAAAGAGAAAGCTGTCCTCGTCGTTGAGGTCCGCATCCCGACGGGAGTCGGAGACCACAATTTTATCGGGTTCCGTATCGTAACAGACCACGGCCACGTAAAAGGTGGTAGCACTGTACGCGACCCGAATATCAGTTTTTTCCGAAACAGGGGCACCAAAGGAAGGTTTAATCTGAATGAGGTCCGGGGCCAAGGGAACCGACTCCCAAAGGGCTTCGTTGCGGATTTCACCGTCTACAAGCAGCTCGGTTTCCAAAAAAGTCGCTTGATAAAACGGTCGGTCAAATTGTTGGTTTTTTGGTGTAGTTTGTGAAAAACCAGCAACACAACAAAGCAATACGATGCCTAGAAGGAATCGTTGAAATGGATCGGATGTCATATAGTTTGGTAATTGGTGGAATAAATATACATTACTTTTCTATGGAAATGTTTTTAAAAGTTGGTTGTTGTGAATTATAAAGCCAAAGAGAAGAGGAAGCGGCTAAAAACGAAGGGACTGTTATCGGGTTTAAATATTCTATTTTACATAATATAAATTATGATACAAATTTATTGTTTGTGTAAAACAGCACAGGATTTCTATAAAGCTTGATGTTTTGCAAGCAAACTAATTATTATTGAAAGTCCAGTTATAATCCGCTGCTAGTTTATTAAGTTTTATTATAGTTGTAGGGTCAATTTCCGAAAATCCGGGAGTATTTTGATAATCAATGTATCCGTCCATGATCGAATTTAAAACCGCATTGTCATAGATTTGAGACAGTATTATATCCAAATCCGAGGCACTAAATTGATTTGCCCCGATATGGAAAACAAAAGCTTTGGGGTTAGTCACCAAATTTAGCTCGCTTAGCATATTATTTTCGACAGTTAAGTATTCCAGGTTCGTATTGTGAGCCAGGTTTAGTTCACTTATTTGGTTATAATCAATATATAAACCATTCAAATTCAAATTATTTGATACATCTATACTTGTGAGTTGGTTTTGAAACAAATCGATACGTCTTAATTCTGGATTATTGGAAACATCCACACTGGTAATTTGATTATCCCCGGCGATAATCTCAAGGAGGTTCAAGTTTTTTGAAATATCTATTGCTGCAAGGGCATTATGGTTTAAATTAAGGAGGCTTAGGTCTATATTATTGGAAAGGTCTATAAAATTCAATTGATTTTCCCACGCATTCAATATACGAAGCTTGCTGTTATTGGATACATCAAGATTTGTCAATTGATTCGCTGTGACATTTAGATTTTCCAAATTTAAATTTGTGGATACATCAATACTGGTTAACGAATTATCGTCCACAAAAACTTCTATTAAATTTGGGTTGTTTATTAGATCAATGCTTAACAACGCATTTCTGCGGAGGGAAAGGTTCTCCAAAGCTATATTGTTAGAAATGTCAATGCTTGTTAATTTACCTGTGTAAATACTAAGATTCCTCAATAAGTTTAATTTACTTATATCAATCGCTACTAAATTGGTTTGATATTGGTAAAGATCATCTGGGAGTTCCCCAAAAAAACTAAGTGTTTCGATAGCAGCAACTGGCCCGCTAACATTTATAATAAATTCCCCCTTTTCTGCATAAGTATGTGATATCTCATTTTCTATACCTGAATCAATGATGGTAGATACGTATTCTTCTACGGTACCATCTCCCCAGTCTACCAAATAGGTTGAACCGGTAATTGATTTTAAATTTAGAGTTTTTGTTGTGAGCAGAAACGAATCATCTACGGTCAAACTAAAGAAATCTGTATTTTCAGGGAATGTCAAGCTTAATTCTGTATACCCAAAATCAACCGAGGTATAACCTGCAGCATTAATGTTTTCGGTAGCTGTTTCTTTCGTTTCATCAGTTGATACAACAAAATCAAAGGGTAAAGGTTTTGTCGTGAATTGGGCAAAGACGGAATTTTCTTTTGGAGCAATTGAAATCACAACATCATTAATGTCGGTCACAATAAATTCTATGACCGAATACGTACCCGATTCTAAAGTAATTTCATTTGTTACATAACTGTCACCAACTTTTACCAGTGAAATCTTTTCTCTTGTAAGAATCGAAACGCCATCACTGTCATTCACACTCAGAATAGCAAAGGCAGGCTCTAAATTTTTTTGTTTGTCAGCGGATATTCCTTTTGCTGTTAAACTTTTTAAATCAATTCGAAATATCTGCTTTCCTTCTAACACTTCTGTTGGTTCACCTTCTAAGCTAGGTTCATCATTGTCTGAAGAACATGAGATAACAAAAAAAGATAATAGAAGGATGTGAAATATTTTTTTCATAAAATAATTTGGCTAATATTCATGGAACATCTATTGATAACGCAAAAAAAATTGACCAAGTATAATAATCAAAAACAACGCCAACAAGACCATCCCACACAAATTAATTCATGGCTTTTTACTTATACTAATAAATGTAAGAAGCATCGCTTTCACTCCCCTACTACCTCCAATCCTATAAAAAATGTTCTAGTGTATTTTGAATAAGAATTTGTTAAATAAAAATTCAAAGAAAGTTTGGTCCCAATAAGTACTCCGGCGTATTATCGAACTGAAAAAAGTAAAGATTTTGCAGAAAGTATTCTTCTGATTCATTTACAAAAGTAAAATTGCCATTCAACAACAACAAGCCAAGAGCAAATATGTTATCGTGTATTACAACAAATATATTACTCCGGCAACCGGTTCTTTATCGTCCCAATTTGCCCCATATGGTTGGCCGAGTGTTCCATAACGTGGTACCAGATATAGTGATAATTCAGTCCTTCCTCAATGTTCGAGGCGAACCAGGCATCATCCTTGGTTTTGAGCGCGGCCAAGGTTTTTTGCCGTACTTCCTCCCATAGATCCAGATAATGACCAATAGGCTCCCCTTTCAGCATGCTATTTACGTTGGCATTCAGTTCCCCGGCAACACCTACGCTTTCAAGTTCGGCTGCTGTCCATTCCCTACCCTCCAAGGTCGCTACTTGGTAATAGGATTCCGTAGAGACCAAATGCATGATCAAGGCGCCAATGCTGTTCGCTTGGGCATCATATTGGAAATCGGTTTGGGATTGGTCCAAGTCCTTAACCTGTTCGGTAATGCGATCCTTTAAATCTTCCAACATATAGACCATGCGGCCAATGTTTGGCGAATAGCCTTCCACCGACTTCAATTCGCCCTGTGCGTTCAACAATAACATCGGCAGGAATAAAAATAAAA
Organism: Maribacter aurantiacus; assembly: GCF_005780245.1. Lineage (NCBI taxonomy): Bacteria > Pseudomonadati > Bacteroidota > Flavobacteriia > Flavobacteriales > Flavobacteriaceae > Maribacter > Maribacter aurantiacus. The sequence continues at coordinate 8,710 of NZ_VBUK01000015.1, forward strand.
GAAGGGTTTTTGTTTTCATGGTTGTTTAATTTTAAATGAATAAAAGAATATAAAGCCTTTGGAGGTTCTTCTTACTGGCCCTTCAAAAATATGGCAGAAGATACCCCGATCCTAAGGAAACACGCTAGTTGAAAAACAATTTGACATGTTTTTAACAGAATATCCCTTCGTATCATCCAAAATTGAACATACATGCAAAAGTATCCTTATAATTCAGCCCATACCCCACACAACAAACCAAAAACCAGCACGTTATATGATATGCTTCAATGCCATTGTTTAGAGCGGGAGTTTCAGGGACATACGAGAAAAACGTACCTAGAAATGTAATAGTGAGTCAATGGCGTAATAGAAGTCTAAAAAATAAAAGCTATGAAATGAGCCATAACAAGTCTTGATACAAACCGGGATGGTTATTGGCGAATTGCATCTGACCTATGAAAAACAATAAAAATATACAGATGAAATATATGTATTTGCTTTTGGTACTGGTGCTTGGTATGGCGGTCAGTTGCTCCTCATCAGACGACGGGCCAATAGCTCCACCCGATCAAACCCTCTATTTTCCACCCATTGGAAGCAATACGTGGGAAACCGTTCCACCCAGCAGTCTACAATGGGACGAGTCGCAACTAGATCCCTTGAAAGATTTTCTCATCCAGACCAATTCCAAATCCTTTATGATCCTCGTCAATGGCAGGATCGTGATAGAGGAGTATTTTGACGGACACACGGCCCAAGAGCCTTGGGAATGGAACAGTGCCGGAAAAACCTTGGCATCCGCCACCACGGGCATTGCACAGCAAAACGGACTGATAGATATCGATAACAAAGTGTCCGACTATCTAGGGGAAAACTGGACCAATATGGACTTGGAAAAGGAAAACCTGATTACGGTTCGGAATTTGCTCACGATGACCTCTGGCATTGACGATACCAAACAATTGGTGGTAAAATCCAACCTCACCTATATCGCCGATGCCGGCACCCGATGGGCCTACGGAAACGTGTTTCAAAAATTGATGGATGTGGTGGCCGAATCCAGTGCGACCGATTTTGAAAGCTACTTCAACACAAACCTCAAGGCGAAGATCGGTATGGACGGTTTTTGGAACGAAGGAACGATCTTCACCATCTTTCACAGCACCACCCGAAGCATGGCCCGTTTCGGGCTACTCAGCCTAAATAACGGTTCGTGGGACGGGGAGCAGGTCATCGATGCATCTTTCTTTACCGAATGCGTGACCACATCCCAAGACATCAATCCCTCCTACGGATACTTATGGTGGTTGAACGGAAAGTCCCAATACATGCTTCCCAGCGACCAAACCGTGTATCCTGGGACTTTGATTCCCAATGCCCCGGCCGACATGGTGGCGGCCATGGGTGCCAAGGACCAACGTATCTATGTGGTTCCTAGCAAAAACATGGTGGTCATTCGTATGGGCAATGCATCGGACCCGCAGAATGCCAATTTTGCGGTATCGGGATTTGACAATGCCCTTTGGGAGAAAATCAATGCAGTGATCAATTAACCCCCCTACTCTATTTTTTAGATCTTATATTTTAAAATTTTATACACCGATAAAATCAAAGACAATGACAACAAATAAATATCTCACTGCGACCCTTATACTATTGACGGCCTTTTTTGCTTCGGCCCAGAATGCCAAGGAAGCCGTTCAGGACCACCGACAGATCAAGGTCGGGAACGCGCAATTGGAACGGGACACCAAAGAACTGGAAAGCTTTAAAGCCGATGTATCCGAATTCCAGTCGGCCCTTGAAAATGGCGATACCAAATTGGCCCAAAAGTATCGGAAGGGAATCCTGACCGCCATGGAGCGGGAAATCCAACAGACCGAGGGAAAAGTAGCCCGGGCAAAGCGGGAAGTCGTGCAAAGTTCCGTGGAAAAAGGGACCAACCGTATGGAAAAAAGAAGCAACCGCAGAACATTTGAAGGCACCCAAGACGACCGAAGGGATATGCGTCGCGACCGAAGGAATACCCGTGACGACCGCCGCGACAAACGTGACGATGTAGCCGACCGTGCCGAATTGGAGGCCCGATTGGAAAACCAAAAGGCCCTCTACGAAAGTGCCAAAGCCGATGAAACGCTTGGAAACGGCCTGCTTGAAAAGTTTATCGCCACCATGAACAATGACCTTTTGGAGACCCAGGAAGAAATCCGGGAGGATAAAGGGGAATTACGGGAAGACCGTCGCGAACGCAGGGACGATCGTAGGGAGCGCAGGGAAAATAGATTAAACGGTTAGACCTTCAAGCAAACGATAGATATCCTATTGCGAGCAGGATTTAATAGTATAATCTAAAATCCAATATCTTACAGGCATCGTAATGCCTGCGGTGCAGTTCTTCCACCACCTCGAACATATCGTCCTCTTCCTTGAACAGGTTGAAAAAGGCCTTGTCCAGCATGGCACTGCTGATGCCCTGTGAGGGGTGGCCATAGCCGGATACGGCCTTGGCATTGGTAATGTCCAAAAAATACTGGGCCTCCTCCTCGTCCAGATCCAGCACTTTGGCGTTGGAAAAATGCACGATCTTGCCCCGTAACCTACCCTCAAAAAGTTCCGCGATTTCCTGCAAGCTATAGTAGTAGTCGTTCAAGCAAATACTATTGGCCTCGCCCGTCATCACCAGATAGATGATCTCATAGTCTTTAAAATGATGGTCGTCTAGGACCAAGGCATTGAGACTGTCTTCCAGCCCCTCAATGGTTTCGCAGGTCTTATAGATACTCGCCACGCCGTATTGCATGGCCATTTGTTCCAGGCTTTTTTGTACTTCGGTGATTTGGTCAAGTTCCGCATCGGCCACCGCTTCCAGGCAGTAGATGAATTTTTCGGAATCCATGGGATATTCCTGGGGCAATTGTCGTCTTTTCGCTAGCACATCTGAAGGTTTTCGCCAAAGTAAAAAAACACCAAATCAAGCCAAGGATTTTTATGATTTTTAACGTTTAATGGCTTCCTTGCCGACTTACTTAAACTTCGATTCCCAAAGGACTACCATCTCCCCCACACGTGTATGTAACTGTTTTGCGGCTTCCTGTGTGGCGACGGTCGGTCGGGCATCGGTTTTTTGTAGCACGTTCAAGAGAAAGAGCAATTTGGATTGCAGTCCGACAAGCGTTTCGTCCTCCAGCTCCGACGCATAGATACTGCCATAGATCAAATCGCCATCTTCCGGGGCTCCCTTGCCTCGAAAGGCTAACATCTTTTCCTTCTTCCTACCTTTTGCCGAGCTAGCGTCAATCGCCTCCCGAATCTCCTGCAATCTCCCATAATCGCTATACGTCTGCAGGGACAGGTCGGTTTGTAGGGCTAGGGCTTCCTCGCTCATTTCGGAACGGGGGTCCAGTTTTACGGTGATGTTTTTTTCCAAAGTTTCCCCATCGACCTTCAGTTGGATGGTATACGTTCCCGGAGCTACAAAAGGTCCTTCGGGTCCGCTGGGCGTATTGTATTGCACGGCCGCAATGGCAAAGGCACGATTGGCGCCCTGAGGTTCTTTATACCGTAGATTCCACACAAATCGGTGGTGGCCAGATTCGCCCGACAATCCTTTAAACGGACGTATCCAATACGTGGGATGCTGCATTTTAGTCGTATCCAACACTTCCGCCCTATCGTTACTGGAAAAATGGTTGACTAACCCGCCTTCCGAATCCAATATATTGAGTTCCACCTTTTGGGCATCGGCCCCTAAATAATAATCGATAAGGGCCCCATCTGGCGGATTCTGTCCCGTAGGTTCCTCCGGGGGCAAGGGCGTGTCGCTAAACATATTGAACCGTACCCGATAGGCATCGCTCGGTGAAAATAAATAAGCGTTTTGACCGGACAGGCCGACCAACTCCCGCAGCGGACTAAAATTGTCCAAGATCCAAATGGAGCGGCCGTGGGTACCAACGACCATATCGTTTTCATGCACCACCAAATCCCGAATGGAAGATGCGGGCATGTTCATTCTTAGGGATTGCCAAGTGGCCCCATCATCCGCCGAAAAATAGACCTCACGCTCCGTTCCGGCAAACAGCAAGCCTTTTTGTTTCGGGTCCTCCCGTACCACGTTTACCGGACCCGAGGGATTCATCCCTGTAACCACTTCTTCCCAGGTTTTCCCAAAGTCATGGGTCTTGTAAATATGGGGTTGCATATCGTCCTTCCGAATAGCGTTCACAGCCACGTAGGCGGTTCCCGCATCAAAATGCCCGGCATCGATCTGTGAAATCTTGTCCCAAGACGTAATCGAGGTCGGTGTTACGTTGGTCCAGGTGTTACCACCGTCCCGCGTCACCTGAATGAGGCCATCGTCCGTTCCGGCCCAAATAATGTCTTTGTCCAAAGGAGAAGGTCCAATCGCATAGACAATCGCGCGTTGCGGCATGTTTTCCATGGCATCGGTTTTGTAATCGCCGACACTGGCCGGCACTTCGGGTCTGGCTCGGGTGAGGTTGCCACTGATCTGTTCCCAATGCTGTCCCCCATCATGGGTTTTCCAAATGACATTCGTACCGAACAACAGCATGCTGTCATCGGCCGGATGAAACAACAAGGGCATCGTCCGTAAATAGCGGAACTCCCCGGAACGCAATACTTCGGGACCGACAAATTGCGACTGCCCCGTTTTCTTATTGAATCGAATGACGCGACCGCCATAAACGATGTTGTTATCTAAAGGGTCCGGGGCCACATAGGCATATTCATCGGCACCCACACCCATAAATTCCCGAAACGAGATCTGTCCCCCATTGCTCCTACTGGCAATGCCAATGGCGCCACTTTCCTGTTGGCCCCCGTATACCCAATACGGAAATTGGTTGTCCGTACTTACATGGTACAATTGTGACGTGGGCTGGTTGTACCACGAGCTCCAAGTGTCCCCACCATTTACGGTAATGACCGCTCCCTGATCCGCGGCAAAAAGCATGATTTCCGGATGCAGGGGATTAATCCATATCCGGTGGTAATCGTCCCCGCCCGGGGCGCCTTTGATGGAGGTCCACGTTTTACCGCCATCTACGGATTTATACGAGGCGATATTCCCTACAAAAACGATATTTTCATCCTTGGGATGTACCTTGATTTCGGCAAAGTCACTGCCTCGGCCCCACAATCGGTTTTCCGTGGTGACGAGGCTCCAGCTTTCACCGGCATCGGAACTGGTATAGACCCCACCCTTTTCCCGGGCATCGACCGTGGCATATAGGCGTTTGGAATTGCTGGCCGATAGCGCCACCCCTACTCTACCCAAGCCCTCTTCCGCTCCGGGGAGTCCGTTGGTGAGTTGTCGCCAAGTGTCCCCGCCATCGGTGGATTTGTAGAGTCCGCTGTTGGGGCCAGAGAATTTGGCGTTCTCCCACGGTCCTTCCTGATGTTCCCACATGGCCGCGAACAGGATGTTGGGATTATTAGGGTCCATTTCTACCTGAATGGCTCCAGTATTTTGGTTGATATACAAGGTCTTTTTCCATGTCTTTCCGCCATCTACCGATTTAAATATGCCCCGCATTTCATTGGCCCCATACGGATGGCCCAAACCGGCCACATACACCACGTCAGGATTGGTGGGGTGTACGATGACCCGACTCACCTGCTGCACATCTTCCAGCCCGATATGTTCCCAGCTTTTACCGCCATTGGTGGATTTGAACATCCCGTCCCCTACAGCCAGGTCCGGCCGGTGCAGCCCTTCGCCGGTACCGACATAAATAACATTGGGGTCCGAGGGCGAAACCGCCAAATCTCCCACGGAACCTGTGGGCACGTCATCAAAAATGGGATTCCAGGTACGGCCATAATCATCCGTTTTCCATACCCCGCCATTGTTCACCCCAATAAAGAATACATTGGGTTGGGAAGGCAAGCCCACCGCCCCCACGGTCCTCCCGCCCCTGAAAGGCCCGATCATTCGATACTCCAAATCTTGGTAATTGGATGGGTCTATTTGTGAAAAGCATAGGCTCGTAAAGAGGAAACTCAAACAAAAAAGGGATGTTCTCATGGTAGCGGTCATTTAATGGTCTCTATTATATTGAATATTTTTTTATTGGCAGCACCAAAGGGTATAATCCTCCGAGGCTTGCCTCGAAATTAAAAATTTGTTTCCTGCGAATGCCTCGTGGCTTGCCCCAAGGTAGTTTACTTGGTTACTGCAAATTTCCTTACAAAACGTCCTGCAATTCCCCATCTTCCAAGGCTCTTGAATACATTTTTTTGGGACTACTTACGTATGGGCAAGCGAATCTGCGACGGATAGGCTTTGGAGTGGTGGATCTTGTTGGTAGCCACCACACCTTCGGATTCATCGTAATTGTCGCCCCCGGTATTCAAATTACGGGCAAAACGCGGGAAATTACTGCTCGATACTTCAATACGAATGCGATGTCCTTTCTCAAAATAGTTGCTGGTGGCCATTGGTGAAAGGTCGATTTTGTACACTTCGCCCTCTTGCATAAAAACCTCTTTGTCGTACCCCTCGCGAAAACGCGCACGCTGAATGGTCTCGTCCAAGTTATAGGCCCTGCCATCCGGATAGACATCGATCAGTTTGATCGTAAAATCCGTATCCTTGACATCGGAAGAAACATAAAGGGTAGATTCGATAAAACCGGTCACCTCTACGCCTTCCTGCAACACATCGGTGGTGTAGACCAGTATATCATCACGCTCCTCCATCACCTGCTGGTCAAAGGCGCCTCCTTGGACCGCATTGCCCGTACAACAGACGTTGCCGCCATAGGAGGTTACGGGATTCATAGGGTCGTACACAAAAGTATCCGGTTGGTCTTTGGAGGGTTTTTTTCTGGAAAGCGTTCCATTGCCCTTCCCGGTATTGGCCGCCCCGTCACTATTTAGATAATAGGTCGTCATTTTACTATCCTTAGGGGGCCATTGCTCGGCGGTTTGCCAGATATTCTTCCCCATGGTGTAATATTGCACCCTGGGTGTTATCTCCTTAAAATCGTTGTTTTCGCCTTTCAGCCACAGGTCCCACCAGGCATAAATCTGTTCGTCATAGTTCAGACGGGCATCACCAACGCTACGCTCCCCTACGATGGTATTTTCCGTTGCGCGGGTATAGGCGCAGTGCAATGTTGGGGCGATGACCATATATTGATTGTCCCGTATTTCAGGGTCTTTGGCATTGTTCCGAACATGATTGAAGAGCGCCAAATTGGGCGTGATGCTCACATCGTACCAAGAAGCGAACCAAAAACTAGGGGTACCTATTTCCATATCGTCATGATAGAGTCCGCCCGTATACCAATCCGGATGGTTGGGCTTACGGCGTACCATTTTATCGAAAATCTCCTTCTTCCCGTACATATTTTTTAGGATATCCTGAATGGGCAAGTGTTTTAAGGCTTCGGACATATCCACGGGCGGATTCTCGGGTGCCAGGTCGTAAAACCGCGAAATACGAATCAGGTCTTCTTGGGTCGCGCCTTCCGGGATGCGGGGTTTGAACTTGTCATGTTCCACCCCGTACAGCCAGGAAAAAAACAACAGCTGCTCTACCCCGCCGCGGTACCAATTGCCCTGCTCTAGGATATCGCCCACGCGACCCACCCCGGCACCATAACCTTGGGGTACCATGGCGGCATGCGCCGGATGGTCCAAAGCGGCCACGGCCATTTGCCATTCTGCCGTACTGGAACAGCCATAGGTACCGATTTTCCCATTGGACCACGGTTGGTCCTTCATCCAGCTAAAGGCATCATAGCCATCCGTAAGGGGAACGCCCAGGATATCCCACTCCCCTTCCGAAAAATAGCGGCCCCGCTCGTTCTGTACCACATAGGCATAGCCCCGTTTTACCGCCTCGTAGGCCCTTTCCGCCGTTCTGGTCTTCCGCTCCCCATCGCCCCAGGAATTAAAATTATAGGGCGTTCTGGAGAAAATGATGGGTACCTTTTCATTGGTCTTGGGCCGATAGATGTCCGTTGCGAGGCGAATACCATCCCGCATGGGCATCATGACCTTTTGGTCGATGATGGCGATTTCTTGTAATTTTTTGAGAATAGTATCGTCCTCTTGGGCCTTGGAAACGGTACTGAAGAGAAGGAGGAATACGAAAAGATACGAATACGGAATTTTCATAAAGTAGTGCTGGATTAGTTATTTTCTAAAAATAATTAAAATTCCTAGAAAAGGGCGATTTAAAGGGAGTTAAAGGTAACATGGCAAGACCACATTGATTCGTCTCTTTGTGGTGCCCATTCGCCTTAATAGGACACTGCCTTAACCCTAAAAACCATAAAGCGCGCTCCATAGCGAACCCGTCAATCCTTCATCCTTTATGGTCAAGGAAATCCATCAATCAGGCTTACATTGAATGGAAATAAAAAAAGAACACGATGAATTTAGAAAACAAAGTAATATTAGTTACGGGAGCCTCAAGCGGTATAGGTAAAGCGACGGCCCATAAATTGGCACAACACGGCGCTAAAGTGGTGTTGATGGCCCGGAGCGAAGATGAACTCAACGATTTAAAATCGGCCATTGAAGCTAAAGGTGGGGAGGCCTTGGTCGTGGCCGGGGACGTCACCAAAATGACGGACTTTGAAAATGCGGTTTCCAAAGCGAAATTGAAATTCGGGACGGTAAACGCCCTGATCAACAATGCAGGTTTGATGCCCCTCTCCTTTGTAGAAAAATTAAAGACGGATGAATGGGAGAAAATGGTGGACGTGAACATTAAGGGCGTATTGAACGGCGTGGCCGCGGTACTACCGGAGCTAAAAGCCAATAAGGACGGGCATATCATCAATATTTCGTCCATGGCCGCACACCGGTACTTTCCGGGCGGAGCGGTGTATTGCGCTACCAAGGCCGCGGTAAAGATGTTTTCCGAAGGCTTGCGCCAAGAACTGGCCCCCAAATACGGTATCAACGTCACCTCCATAGAACCGGGTGCGGTAGCGACCAATCTTACGGATACCATTACCGATGAAGACATCATGGAGAAAATGAAGGAGATGCAGCAAATGGAAACCTTAGAAGCCGAGGATATTGCAGATGCCATCTACTACGCCCTCTCCCAACCGGAGCGTGTAAACATCAACGATGTGTACCTGGTACCCAGCGAACAACAGTAATTCACTAAAAAAAGAAAAATATGTCAACGACAATAACAGATAAAACATTTAAAACAATCAATCCCGCAAACGGAAAACCGCTCACCACGCATACGCTCATGACGGATGCACAGGTGGAAGACACCATTCAAAAATCCCACGAGGCCTTTAAAAAATGGCGGTTCAAATCCGTGGAGGAACGGGGCAAAATCATTTCCGCCATTGGGGAAGAACTACAGAACTATAAAAAGGAACTGGCGGACATGATGACGTCCGAAATGGGGAAACTCCTGAAGCAAAGCGAACAGGAAGTAGACCTATGTAGTGCCATTTGCAGCTTTTCCGCCAAAAATGCACCGGACGCACTCAAAAGCGAGGAACGCGAAATTTCCGATGGTGGCAGAGGCATCATCACCTACGCGCCTTTGGGCGTTATTTATGGGATTCAACCCTGGAACTATCCGGCCTATCAGGTCATTCGCTATACCATTGCCAATTTAATGGCGGGGAACAGTGTGTTGCTGAAACATGCCGAAAATGTGACCGGAACGGCCAAACTCCTAAAATCGATATTCGATACGGCGGGATTGCCCGAGGGACTCTTTAGTGTCTTGGTAATTTCCCACGATCAATCGGACACCATCATAGAGCACGAATTGGTGCGGGGCGTTACCCTGACGGGAAGTCCGGGAGCCGGAAAGAAAATTGGCGAAAAAGCCGGTGGCGAACTGAAGAAAATGGTGTTGGAGCTGGGTAGTAACGATGCCTACCTTATTTTGGACGATGCCGATATTGATTTGGCCGTGGAAAAATGTATCCAAGGACGTATCTATAACAATGGGGAAACCTGTATTGCCGCCAAACGCTTTATTGCGACAGAGGCGGTGTATGACGAGTTCCGCGAGAAGTTCGTAAAAGGGATGAAGGCCCTAAAATTGGGAGACCCAACCGATTCAGGAACGGATTTAGGCCCTATGGCGCGTAAAGATCTTCGGGAAAAATTGCACGAACAGGTACAAAAAAGTGTAGCGAACGGCGCCGAAATCCTATGCGGTGGGAAACTGCCCGAGGGTGAGGGCTACTATTATCCGGCGACCGTTTTGGCCCAAGTTAGCGAAGGACAACCGGCGTATGACGATGAACTGTTCGGCCCGGTAGCCTCATTGATCAAGGCCAAGGACAATGAAGATGCCATGCGCATTGCCAACGATAGCCGATTCGGACTCGGAGGTGGCATTTTCTCCAAAGATGTGGACACCGCCGTGGAAATGGCCAGCAAACACTTTGATACGGGCATGGTGTTTATCAACTCCTTTGGCCTGGCCGAACCAAATATGCCTTTCGGAGGGGTCAAGAATTCGGGTTACGGACGCGAACATGGTGGATTCGGGATGAAGGAATTCGTAAATGCGAAGTCCATTATGATTGGTGAGGATTAGGGTACCTTATATGTAGTCCCTCGAAGTTGATCAGACCCTAAATAAGAGGCTGTCTAAAAAGTTACCATTCTATTCATATGTCACATCGAGCCCAGTCGAGATGCTTTAAAAACCAAAAAGTTATAATTCTCGACTGCGCTCGAATTGACAGCAGAAATGACCTTTTAGATAGCCCTTACTTTACAAACTAGGGATAACCTCCATTGCATTCATTCGAAAGGAAGAAAACAATGGCAAGGATTCCTAAATTTATAAACATAAAGACAATACGAATGATACAAACGATACACTTAAAGAAACGTCCGGTAGGGGCCCCTACCCTGGACAATTTTGAACTTACGGAATCCGAAAACAATTTATCCATCACCGATGGGGAAGTGCTTTTGGAAACGAAATACCTTTCCGTGGACCCTTATTTACGAGGACGGATGAGCGATGCCAAATCCTATGTCCCTCCTTTTGAAGTGGGACAACCTCTCAATTCCGGCATCATCGCGGAAGTAATCGAATCCAAGAATGAAAACTTTAAAAAAGGTGATTTTGTGAGGGACCGATTGGATTGGAAAACGCTACAAATATCCAACGGCGAAAACCTTCAAAAAGTGGACCCGGACAAAGCGCCCTTAAGTGCCTATTTGGGTATTGTAGGGATGACGGGATTAACGGCCTACTTGGGGCTGCATGAAATCGGAAAACCGAAAAAAGGAGAAACCTTGATCGTTTCCGGGGCCGCAGGTGCCGTGGGTAGTGTGGTGGGGCAGATCGGGAAAATCTTGGGCCTTACGGTCATTGGCATTGCCGGTTCCGATGAAAAGGTGGAACTGTTGAAATCCGAATTCGGTTTTGACCGGGGCATCAATTATAAAACTACGGACGATATGAAAGCTGCCATTAAGGAGGCCGCACCCAACGGTGTGGATATCTATTTTGACAATGTGGGAGGGGAAATCTCCGATGCAGTGCTCTTCAGCATCAACAAGTTCGCCAGAATCATCAATTGCGGGGCGATATCGGTTTATAACAACACCGAAACACCGACCGGGGTGAGCGTACAGCCTTTTTTGATCAAAAACAGTGCCTTAATGCAAGGCTTTATCGTTTCCAATTACGCCGATAAATTCCCCGAAGCCATGCAGCAGTTGTCCAAATGGTTGGCCGAGGAAAAATTGACCTATCGGGAAACCATCGTGAAAGGATTTGAAAATACCCCACAGGCCTTTTTGGACATGATGGATGGCAAGAAAAAAGGAAAAATGATCGTAAAAGTTTAATTGCCTGTCCCCTGAGCGGCTTGTACTGAGCGGAGTCGAGGTAAGTCGAAGGGGAATCAGGAATAAAAATGTGATATGTCTCCCCCAGCGACCCGTACCGAGCCTTTCGCTCTGCTGCGCAAGGTGCGTCCAAAAAAACATGTTTTATTTTCACCCAATGCCCAAGGTAAACTAAAGTGGAAATACCTCGAGGGGTTTTTCACTTCTAAAAGAGACAAAACAACATAAAGGTAGAGTGTGGTATTTACGCTTCATGTTACAAGCTAAAACCTTCATTTTATGACGAATACCCAAATTATATTTTGTCAATAGCAATCATTTCACAACATATAACCCAGGGTTGGCAACATAATTTTTATACTAAGAAATTAAACCTTTTCTTTGAAAGTAAAATACTACAATTTAGATTTCAGTAATGAAAAGAACTGCCCTCTCCTTGGTGACGGCCAACGTACTCCTAGTACTAGGGACTTACTTTTCATTCTCCCAATCCAATTTGGATTCCTTGACTTTTATACCGATCAAAGCACCTATATCCCAAAATACGGTCACCGAGATATTTGAGGATAAACACGGTTTTCTCTGGGTCGGGACCACCAAAGGTATCAATAGGTACGACGGTAGCGATTTTAAAGTTTTTGAAGAATCACGTGATAGTACTTTGGGCTTGACTCATGGCCATATTGAATATATATACGAGGATCTGAAGGGAACGTTGTTGATCGGCACCAGCAGAGGGCTTAACTTGTATGATGAGAAGCTAGCGGTCATTCGGCCCTATCCATTCCAAACGGAAGGCGGGAAAATACAGAGCGAGCATATCATGGTGATCAAAAACATTCAGGAATCCCTATGGTTAGGAACCTCTGAGCATGGTCTGTATCGTTATCATACCAAAACAGGAAAAACTGGACATTTGGAGTTTCCGAAGTCGGAACAGGACAAACCGAACAACAACCGAATTATTGAAATATTTCCCTTGGCCAACCAGGACTATTTCATCGTAACGGAGGGCAAAAGCTACATTATCGATGAAGCGTTGACCATAAAGCAGGAAATCGATAACCTACAGAACACAAGCAGTGCCCTACAAATAGGTGCCTCCCAATTTTTTCTTGGTATGCGGAATGGGGAACTCCTAATTTATAACTTAAAAGAGGGCTCATTTACCGCCGAGAACCCGATTATGGTCAGTCAAGGCCATGCCCTATTGGCCATGGAACAAGATGATTGTGGTAATGTTTGGTTGGGTACGGAGAATGGCGGACTGTCCCTCTACCAGCTAGCCAACGGTACAATATCCAATACGAAACTGGATTATAAAAATCCAAGTTCCATACCCAATAATTCCATTTGGTCGCTACATAAAACACGAAATGGGGTCATGTACGTGGGCACCTACAAGAAAGGAATCAGCTTTTACGACAGGAATTACTACAAATTTCAAAAAATAGCGGCAAACCCTTTTGACCGTAATTCACTGAGCAATAATATCGTAACGTCCTTCGCAGAGGACAAAAATGGGGGCTTATGGATTGGAACGGACGGTGGCGGTCTCAATTATTGGGATAGGAAGGCGAACCGTTTTGAACATTTTTCCTTGGATGTGGGCAACTTGAACACCAACGTGGTGCTCACACTGACTTTTGATAAGGATAAATTATGGATCGGTTCCTGGGGTACGGGTTTTACCATTTTTGATACGGCTACAAAAGCGTACGAAGTGTGGGATACGACGAACTCCTCTCTTTCCTCCAATAATATCATTGATCTTTTAAAGGATAGCAAGGGTAGGATATGGATTGCCAATTTTAGGGGAGGACTGCAAGTGTACCACCCAGATACGGAATTGTTCGAAGATATAGAACTGGAATCCGAAATCTATAGTGAAAAAATTTCCTCGGTAGCACGTTTATTGGAGGACGACGAAGGCACTATATGGGTAGGTACGGAAACCATGGGCGTCTTTAGGCTAATTGAGGAAAACGGTGCTTGGTCCCATGATCAATATCACAATTTGAGCGATACCAATTTCCTGAGCGATAATTTTGTGAACGTACTAACCCAAGATGATGATGGCAATATCTGGGTGGGCACGCAGGCGGGACTCAATAAATTTGACCCTGAAAACAACACCTTTACATCCATTACCAAAGCCGATGGATTGCTAAGCGATGCGATACGGGGATTGGTACAGGATGTAAATGGCTTTTTATGGATCAGCACGGATAAGGGCATTACCAGATATGAGGAAGAGACCGGCGAGTTTTTGGATTATGACATGTATGATGGCCTACAAGGCGATGAGTACAATTCCTCTGCCTTTTACAGGACTTTCAATTTTGATATCGTTTTTGGCGGCCCAAATGGGTTCAATATTTTCAATCCCAAACAGGCGGCAAAACAAACGGACGCCCCAGTAGTTTTGCTGTCCGACCTTAAGATCTTCAATACATCCGTTCGCCCAAATGATCGTTTTGGGGTTTTGCAGGAAGACATCAACCAAGTGGATTCCATAACCCTCAGTCACAAACACTCGGTTTTCAATATTGAATTTAAAGCGCTGACGCTAAAAGCGGCAGAGAAAGTGCGTTATGCCTATTATTTGGAAGGGTTTGAAAACAAATGGAACTATGTTGGAAACAAAACATCGGCCACCTACACCAATTTACATTCCGGAGATTACGTACTACACGTTAAATCCACAAATTCAGATGGGATCTGGAATGCCAATGAAAGGCTGCTTCACATACGCATTACTCCTCCCTTTTGGAAAACATGGTGGTTTGGCTTGATCTTGACCTGTTTTATATTAGGACTGATATATCTAATCCACTACATCCGCATCCGGAGCCTTAAAGCAAATCAATTAAAGCTGGAAAGAAAGATTTCCGAACGTACCAAGGAGCTTCAAATCCAACAAAAAAAGCTACTAAAGGCCGCGGATGAGCTATCCCTTCAAAATGAGGAAATACAACGATTTACGTATTCGGTAACCCACGATTTAAAGAGCCCCCTGAGTGGAATAAAGGGAATTGCGAACCTTATTCCAATGGATATAAATTTGGCCGAAAACCCCGATATGGAAAAATACCTGGAAATGATACATACCTCCTGTGATACCATGGGCGACCTAATTGGTGATTTGGGGAAAATGGCAAGAATTGGAAAAATAAAGAACGAAAATGAATTTTTGAATTCAAACGAAATCATCCAACTGGCACGTAATTTAGTTTGGGGTAAATTGGAGGTCAATCACATTGCATTGGAAATTCATGAAAACTTGCCCACTATTTACGCGGATAAAAACAGAATGATTCAGGTTTTTAGCAACCTCTTGGACAATGCCATAAAATATATGGGAAACCAAAACAAGCCATTGATTGTTGTTAAAGCTAAAAAAACTGAAAAGGAAGTAGAATTTCAGGTCATAGATAACGGATCGGGAATGGATAAAGAATCCTTAGGAAAATTATTTTCTCCGTTTGAGCGATTTCACCCAAATGTTAAGGGAAGTGGTCTGGGCCTTTATATGACAAAACAAATTGTTGTGTCGCATGGTGGGGACATTAGGGCAGAATCCAGTGGAAAAGGAAAGGGAACTACCTTTTTTATAACGCTACCAAACACCAGACCGGGCATTGAAGATCGGCACGAAACAAAAAGTTGGGATACAATAGCCTCCCTTTGATTGTACCAAGGAAGTAGCTCTTGACCGTTTTAATATGTACATTTTAAAAACATTACATTTCAAGGGATGCCTGTTGACCTTTGATTCTAGGCAAGCTACTCCTTCATAGATTTGGGCACTACACTTAAAAACCTAGCTGAGGTGGGCGGAAAGTTATATCGATTGGTTTTGGGTACCTTTGACAAAAACGAGCCAACCCTATTTAATGAAACCCTTGAAAACCCTAGTCTCCTTTCTTATTTTATGCTTTGTATCGAATTCGGTTATGGGTCAATTGGTCAATATCGAGTCCAAGCGCATGCAAACAGATTCGACCCGATTCGCCTTAAAAAGCGATGTGCTTTTCGATTACACGGATAACAATGGGGATTATATATTCCAAGTGGCGTCCAACCTTACCACGCAGGTAAAATCCAAGGATTTAAAGAAAATTTACTTTTTCATCGGTAACTATAAGCTCATACGAAGTAAAGCCCAGGATTTTCAGAACACCTGGTTTTTCCATGTGCGGTATAATCAGAAATTGTCGAAGCTATTTCGCTTGGAAGCCTTTGTCCAGAACCAGAACAATGCCTTGTTGACCATTACGAGTCGGAATTTGGTCGGTGCCGGTATTCGGTTAAAGTTTTTATCCACCGAGCGAACCACCGCTTATTTTGGGAATGCGTATATGTATGAAATTGAAGAAGTGGCGGAAACCGACCAACGATTCTTCAATCACAGAAACAGTAGTTATCTATCCGTTAACCAAGCGTTTAAAAATACCAAGTTGGATATAACCGGAACGGTATATTTTCAGCCCCTGTACGATGCCATCAACAACCACCGAATTTTATGTCAGCTGAAAGCGGAATTACCTATTAGTAAAGTTATTAGCCTCTCTGCACTCTATAACTACTTCTACAGTAGTTTTTCGCCAATCAGGGAGAATGACCGTGCCTCCAACGTTAGCTTTGGACTGACGTTTACGATTTAAATCTATTGGGTTTAAACTTTTTCTAGCCAACTATTGGGAAAATACAATGGCTTTATTCGTTTTGAATACCAGTAGGGAAAAGTTCGCAATGAATGTATTTTGAATCTTTGATATTGTGATTACAAAACTGTACCATTTTCCAACCAACGTTGCAAAAGCGGTTCATTATGGGAAATCGCCACAAGATGAAATTTTTTGAATTTTGTAAGCACCCGTGATTCATTTAGTTTTTCCATACAGACGGAAACAGGTGAAAAATAGTTGGAATGAATTAAAAGTAACTCTCCGTCCCTTTTTAAAAGATAGCCCACGTGGCCTTCATCAAAACCTATAAAATAGAGTCCTTCGTGAGTCAAACGATCGATTTCCGCCAAGGCATTCTCCGGGGTTTCTTGTACAAAACTTTTAATTTCAGACCCACAACTGATCATTTTTGCTTCATCTAAGGGCGATTTTTGGGCCAAGGTATATCGATTTAGCTTTACACCCATATCACGTAAGGTGGTAGATATAAAATATCCACATGCTATTTTTCCTTGATTGGGAACTTCTGTATGACCCCCGAAACTCCAAGGTGTGCCATACCAGTGCGGAAGGATTTCATTAACCAACTGATTGGTGAAGGCCTTTTTAACGTGGTCAAGGGTAATAGTGCCTGTCCTAAGGTCTTTCTGTAATTTTACTCGTAGGGATTCGGCGGCCGTTTTGGTATTTTTATAGGAAATGGCGATACTATCGGAATCCATCTCAAAAAGTGCTGTTTTCTTTTCGTTATCCTCCTTTAATTCTTCAAGAGGCCCTTTCATTTCCGATGCATGGGATACATCCCTATTTTTACCGGCATTCACCGTGGAGGGAAGTGTAAAAATCAGGGAAAATAATAACGAAAGATAAAACATGATTTTTCCAAGTGCTCGTGTTCCTTATAGTAGAGTAACGTATTCATTACGAATTAAGTATGTATAAAAAGTTAAATCCTGCACCTTAACTTCCCCTATTCCCTAAATACTGAGGTTAACCCCCCACCAAACTTCGTAATCCCTAGGTACCAAAGGTCGGTAACTTTGAAATCCTTGATCGGCAATCTTAAGGCCTTCAATTTCATTTTTTTCATTTCGCACGTAAGCGATGAAAATGAAGGAATGTCCGTAGGGGTCCAGTTTCTTCACATCAGCTCCTTTTACCACTTTTTCATAGTCATCCTTAAATCGCCATACCTGCATCAACGCCCCGGGTTGCAACTCCCCTGCCCAAACCCCCTTTGTATCGACTAAGGTTCCCATACCGGCATACGCCACAGCCCCCGCGTTTCCCTTGCCTCTGTAGGCTTCCGGAAGGCTTCGCCAACCCCTTTTCGTATCGGAAGCGGACACATAGAGTAAATTATAGACCTGTTTTGGGGTATACCTCTTTGTGCCCATATATTCCGGTAAGTCCTGATAAACGGAGTGGCCATGGATTTCTTTGTAAGCTTTTTCAAAACGGGTTTTACTCACGGTGAGACAGTGGCCCGTGGGTTCCTTATTCTCGCTTTTTAAATAGTTCTCAACGATTCTTTGCGCTACCAAACTTTTAGGAGTTACATCAACAGATACTGCCTTATCCCTTTGTGCTAGCGAGTCCAATGTACTAATTGCGTTCAAAGGAGTCATATTTAAAGGCAGGTTAATGTAATCATGGTCATCAAATACATAACTCCAGGTATTCGACCTTGTTCGATGGCTGTTTGGCCGTTCTAGCATAACTTTCTCCTCTGGTGCGGCTAGAGTTATTCTTTGCTGGATATTTTGTTTGGAAGCACAACCAACCAAAACAAATCCAAAAGTAATATTACCTATAAACCACTTACAGAACTTTCTAAGCCCTTTGGATAACAAAATGCGGGTCATTTTTAGCCAACGGTTCTAATTACTACTCTTTCACAAACACCATACAATGTTGCCAAGGAAGGTTGCCATCATTTTGCTTTAATGTAAACCCTCCAGCTTCCCACTCCTTTGTGGCTTGGGCCTCGGTCATTTTATGGAGCTCCTTTATGGGAACGCTCCTATCCTCTCCTCTATACTCGATCAGAAATACAGCTCCATCCGGTTTCAGCGCTTTTTTTATGGATGCAATCATTTCTTTCGGATAGGCAAATTCGTGATAGACATCCACCATCAGCACCTTATCGACTGTATTTTCCGGAAGGTTGACACTCCTTTCACTTCCCAGTACAATTTGAACATTCGGTACATTTTGGGACTCTTTTTTTGAGCCGATGGCCGCAAGCATTTCCTTTTGGATGTCCACGGCATACACGGTTCCTAGTTTTGCCTTAGGAGCCATTTTAAATACATGGTAGCCGGAACCCGCCCCGATATCGGCAATGACATCCGTGGGCTGAATATCCATGTTCTGGAGCAATTTGGAGGTGTTCTCCTCTTCCTCACGCTCCGGGCGTTCCAACCAGTTCATGCCTTGAAATCCCATGACATAGGCAATTTCCCGCCCCATATACCATTTCCCGATTCCATTTGGGTCGCCCTTCTTATAAACATACTCCCCAGTGGCATCCTGTGCCTGCCCCTTACACGAGCAAACCATAAGTAAACCGATGCATAGAAAGAATCTGGTTGCCATACTTCTTGCTTTCATCATTCCGATTTAATATCCAGCCGCTTGACCATCCTTGCGGGATTCCGACGCACCCGAGTATACTTTATTTTCCAAATCGACACCAATGGCCTGATAGCCTCCATACATGCCTACCCCAAAACCGATGCGATGGCCTTTCTTTCGTAATTCCCGTCTGGTTTCAGGTGCAAAACCGGACTCAAGATTCAAGGTGCCTCCGTTGGTCATTTCGGATCCTGTAGGCTGTGAACTTCCTGTGTGTCGCATTCTGGGTGCATCCCCAGCTTCCTGCAAATTCATACCAAAGTCAACAACGTTCACTACAATCTGTGCATGGCCCTGGGGCTGAACGGCCCCGCCCATGAGTCCGAAACTTACCCACGGTTTACCATCCTTGGTAATGAAAGCAGGGATTATGGTATGAAAGGGGCGCTTCCCCGGTTCCAGGGCATTGGCATGGTCTTTATCCTGTACATTGAACATTTGCCCCCTGTTCTGGAGGACAAATCCCAATCCATCCGGCACCATCCCGGAAGCGAATTCGGAATAAATACTTTGTATCAAAGAGACCATGTTGCCGTCCTTATCGGCTACGGTCAAATAGGTTGTATTCCCCGTTTCGATTTCCATATCCCCAGCGGGATAGGTGTCGGCCGCTTTGTCCATGTTTATAAGCTTTCTTCGTTGCGCAGCGTATTCATCCGATAGCAATGTTTCCAAAGGAATTTTGTTGAATTCCGGGTCGGCATAGAACTTCGCCCTATCTTCATAGGCTAGTTTTTTTGCTTCCGTGAGCACATGCAGGTATTCGGTACTACCAAAACCCATTTCACCTATATCAAATCCTTCAAGAATGTTCAACATCTGCAGGGCTGCTGTACCTTGTCCGTTGGGCGGCAATTCCCAAACATCGTAACCCCGATAGTTCACGGACACAGGTTCCACCCAATTGGAAGTGTGGTTGGACAAATCTTCATAATGTAAGAATCCGCCGTGCTTTTTCATGTAGCTGTCAATCGTTTTGGCAATAGAACCCTTGTAAAAGGCATCCCGACCATCCTTGGCGATCAGTGCGTAAGTAGCAGCCAGGTTCTTGTTTACGAAAACCTCTCCTTTCATGGGCGGACGGCCATTTGGCATATAGGTGTCGGCGAAACCGGGTTGGTCTTGAACCGATTCATAATTGGATACCATTTCATAGGCGATGACTTCCGATACCGGAAAACCGTTGTTTCCATAGTCAATGGCGGGTTTCAAGATATCCTTCATGGGTATTTTCCCGAATTTTTCGTGCAATGTGAACCAACCATCCACACAACCTGGTACCGACACAGGCAAAGGACCATAAAATGGTACATATTTCATACCCTTATCGATAAAGTAGTCAATGGAAAGGGATTTGGGTGCCCTGCCACTTCCATTGAAACCGTACAGTTTTTGTTCCTTGGCAGACCATACGATGGCGAAGATATCTCCGCCAATACCACAACTCGCCGGTTCTACCAATCCCAATACAGCGTTGGCAGCTATGGCCGCATCCATAGCACTACCTCCTTTTTTTAGGATGTCCAAGGCAGCTTGGGTGGCCAAGGGCTGACTGGTTGCGGCCATTCCGTTTTGGGCCAGAATTTCGGAGCGGGTCGTAAAGGTTTCACCGGTCAGTCGATCTTGAGCATTCAATAGGTTTCCTATCGTAAATAAGGCAATAAATAAGGGTGCAAATTTCATTTTCATATATTTTTAGTGACTGCAACGTTTGACCGGAAAGGCACGGCCCTCTTATACCCTTAAATATACGGATAGTCCATTCGAATTTCGTGACTTTTCTAAAAATTGATATACTAGAAAGCGCAAAACCCTTATGTTCCCTTTTTTTGAAGTGGTCGTGAATAGGGAACAATAGCCTTTAAGTTTATTCTTTGAATACTTTAAAAATGCTATCCAAAATTTTTAACGCAACTCCCGAATCTTAATATCACGGAACCACGATTCAAAATACCAGTTCTGGAGGGCGATTTTTCCTTGGGTGGCCCTTCCAAATGCGGGTCGGTCCCTAAAATTTGACTCCGCGACCGTTTTTGACCATTCTGGAGATGTTAAATCCGCTTCTGCCGTAAGAATTCCGTTGAGGTAGAATTGTATTTGACCATCTTGTTGCACGATTTTGGCTGTGTTCCATTGTCCTGTGGGATTGGCCTTTGCCTCGTTCATCTGTGGATAAAGGCCCCAAAGGCAACCGGGTCTTTTCATGGGAGTGTTTGTATCAGAGTGTTCAGGGTCCAATAGTTGATATTCTGGACCAGTCTCATAGGTCGCACGATAAACTGGGGTTTCCTGAACATTGATGAAGACACCGCCGTTACCGCGAAGGCCCATTTGCCACTCGAATTGAAGTTCGAAGTTCTCGAATTCGGTATTTGTTACCAAATCCCCAAATACTCTGCTTTCATCTGTAGCGTTGCAATAAATGGCACCATCTTTCACTTCCCAAGCCGAAAAGCTTGTAGAATCGGGTTTATTAAACAAATGCCACCCGTCCAGGGTCTTACCATCAAATAGTAACCTCCACCCCTGCTCTTTTTCGATATCCAACAATTGATTGTGAACCTTGTTTTTAATGGCGAGTTCCTTGGAGCGTTCAATTTTGAATTTCGCTTTTTCTTCCTGCTGCTTACAGGAAAAAATCAATAGCAAAAAACATAGAAAACTAAAGGAAATGCGATTTAATGAAATGGTCATTTGATCATTTTGAATTACTTACTATCGTTCATAAACTTGATTTGGGTGCCATACCCAAAAGTTTTCTAAAGTAACCAAAATTTACTTAGGTGCTGATAGTAATGTCGTTTTCTACTATGACAAGTATTCACGTCTACCACCAATTCCAAAAATAATCGTTGTTGGAAAATATTTGGGTAGTTTCACCCGTAAAAATACTCTCGAACCTTGGCGCTGCCTTTTTAAATGCCTTATTACCTTTAATTATCTGTTCTAGATACGAGTTATAACCATTGAATGATTCATATCTACCTACGGATACCCTACCAATCTCAATCTGATTATTCTTGTAGACATCGTAAATTGGAAAATTCTGTAACAGTTCGGGTATTTTGGGTAATGATATGGATGTGATTTTAGAGCTATCAAAAAACAAATTCCATTGATAGGGCGCCCCTATATCATAGCCACCTTCCATATAAATTTCACCTATCGAATGCCCTGTTCCAGTGGTCGAAATTTGTACTTCGTTATTTGTCATTGAAAAATTAACGGTCCAATCTGGAATGCTAATATTATCCCGGGGAATACCTAAACCTTTGGATTGATAATTGCCTGAATTAAAAGTATAGGCATGGGAATAAAACTGGGTGTTTAAAATATAATTGTATCCAAAACTGGCATTGGCTCCATATCCGTAACTCCAAATTTGATGGTAGATATCATTGACTTCACCTGTTTGATTAAAAAAACCATAAATACTTAAATTCTTTGTTTCGGTCATATATTCTGCAGGTGTCATAATTATTTGTTTATCAACTAAATTGTCCTGAACGAAATCTGAATAATTAATCTCGAAACCGGAAGCTATAGGCCTCTCAATCAATAAGTAACTGTAAAAATTGGTAATGGGATTAAATCCATACATATATGCAGGATCCTGAGTATCCATCATGTTTGAACTTGTAAAATTGGTAATAAGGGGATCGCCTGCTTCATTAGAGGAAAAATAATAATCTCTTCCAAAAAAGGAGAGCTGTAAATCCTGAGGTTTTCCATTAATGGGATAATACTTACCGCCATCCCCGGTGTAACGAGTGGAGGTCTCCAGGGTAAGTGTATTTAGGTTTTCTAGATTGACATTGGTTATACTGTACAAATAAGAAGCAACACCATTTGACCCCAAAGATGCAAAAGTTATGGTGAATTCTTGATCTATAGCAAAGTTCTCAACTGCATGTAATTTTACTTGTCTAGAATCATGGGTGAGTTGTTCAATATCAATCAAACTACCGTCCAAATTCGAAGCTATGACATAATGAGAAGCAGGGATATTATAGCTTAAATAATCATCCGGAATATTTAAAGTAAATATGAGCCGCTGTAATAATATACTCCAAATAGAAATGGTTTTATTACCCAAACTATCCGTGGCAATAAATTTAATTTCTCCTTCTCCTAATTCAAAAAGGTCAGGATTGAAATCAAAACTAATTTCTGTAGTTAGATCAAACTCATGAATCAACTCATCCCTAAAGTATAGTTGAAGTGTATCTACCTCTGAAAAGGAATCGGTTACAACTGGATTTAGGGTAATCTGTTCATCGATTATCATATCCGGTTCCAACGCGTCCAATACTATCTCAGGTCCTGAGTTGTCGACAAGAAAAGTAACAATGTAGGAGGCAGTATTACCTGCTAAGTCAGAAACCTGAATTTGCAATTCATTGGGTCCATCTTGAAGGTTTGATGTGTCTAGGTTAAAATTGTACTTATTTTCTTGAGCATACGGTATCGATTGTCCATTAACAAGAACAGAAACTGAGGAAATTTCGTCATTATCCGTAGCGGAAAACATAATTGCATTATCAATTCCCTGTAAAATTTCACCTTCTTCTAAGGTAACTTCCGTTATTAAGGGCATATCATTGTCTATTATTATTGTAAATTCTTCAAGGGTTTGATTATCAGCGATATCCGTCACTAGAATACTCAATTTATAATCCGCATTTTTTGAACTAATGACCTGTTTTTTTGAGGAGAAAGAAGTCAAGTCTAAAATCAATTCATAAGGTGCGATTAAATCCTCACCAACTTTTTGATCATCAATAAACGCTTCCACTCTTTTTATTCCACTTTCGTCCTTAGCATCAATACTTATATTTACGCTACTACCCACTTTTATTGGGCCCATGCTTAAATTGGAAATACCTGCTATAGAAACCTCTATTACCGGTGCTACGGTATCAGGAATTTTTTGTTGCTCTTCTTCGGTGGAACATGATTGCAATAAAACAACGAATAAAATGGAATAGCATAGTTTTCTAATCATAAAAGGTTGGTTTTATAATTTTGGCTATGTAAAAAACATGACCCAAATCTTTTTAATAAGAAGGTAACGAATATAGAAGCATTTTCTTACAAGACTTACTATTTATTCCACATTTTATTTGGAAATAACTTTAAAAAAAGCTGTTGTGCGATGCCGAGACTTTTTATTTTTTTTTGAATAATTTATTAGCTCTCCCTATAAAGCAACAGTTTTGTATTTGTTATTCCTTAATATGCTATTCCAGCGATATAAGCTATGGCAAATATCGGTCCTCGGTCCTTGTCAAAGTTATTTCCCAATCCCATTTTACTAGAAGATTGGCTTTCTTTAAATATTACTGTGTTACTTCCCTTTTTGGACATGCTGCGCATTAAGTAACTTACACTTTTTTGGTATTTATTCTTTCACATACCAGTTTAAGAGAATTATGGTGAGCTAGAATCCATGTAACCCAATCAATATAGGTATTTGCTACAGATACTAGTATCTCAACGAATACCATATTTTCTTATTAAACATAATTAATGACCGACCTAAGAGCTTCAGAAATATATTACACCTCCCAAAAAATTTACATACAAAAAAGCCCATTCCAAACTTTTGGAACGGGCTTTTTGGATCGGACCTTAATTTTCCGAATTATTTTTTCATATTCACAAAACCAATAGGTTGCAATAAGGTTTCCATTTTAGCAATGTGCAGTCCTTCACCGGTACCTTTAGCCGCAATTCCTGGCGTACCTTTGGGCAGATCATAGGATTCCCCAACGCTGGCAGCCCCATATCCTAAATCCGACATAGAGCCTGCTGTGATTCTGCTTAACGGGTTTTCTCCTAAATTTAAGAATCCTGTCATCAACTCGTTGTTGAGTGCACCTTCGTCCCAATGTCCAAAACGCGTACCTGGACCAAAGTCGCCTTCGATGGGAAGCTCATTCGTACCACCTTCCGCATTCCAGAACACATTTGCTTTTCTACCTGCAAAATAGGGAGCATCGGGCGTACCGACACGTAATGTTCTATCAAAACCAAAAGGTGCTGTGTTCCATAAGGTACCTATTCCTAGAACATGGCCCATTTCGTGCACGATGACCTCTTCGAACAAATCCAATTGTTCGAGAAAATCCAAATCGGCCACGTCAAAAAACATCACTCCGGAAAGTGTCAGGAAATCATCAGTTCTCACAAAGCTTGGCCCTGCCTGACCTAAAATATTCCCTGGACCGTCAATGGGTGCCAACGCTACTTCGATTATAATATCATCCACGGTTCCTTCCTCTACAACAGGTGGCAACCCATCAAATGCGGAAGGTAATGTACCCGTAAAAGATGGAACATCCTTTATGATTATCCGTTCCCATCTGGCAGCGGCAGCCTCAAAGACTTCAGCCTGCCTATCCGTAGGAGGTAACAAATACTTCAACGTAATGTTGAATCGTCCACGGTCCACCCCCGCTGCTGTTGTTGTTTTAAATGCTCCTTCGCCCAAATCATCGATGATTATGGGATCGACCGTACTGGATTTTAATGCCAATTCCATTTTTTGTGCATCCCCCATATCGGGTTCCGGGGAATCCATGGAATCTTCCGTACATGAAACAAATAAAAAAGCACCACAAAGGGCGCCAGATACTAGAAGCTTTGAAAAGCCTACATTCAAATTAATTCTGTTTTTTTTCATTATTAATGTTCGTTTTAATTAGTTGTTAAAAATTATAACATTTAATAGGTTTGAACAAATAAATATCACGATTTTCGATGTATGCACCTTATGCATCAAATCAACATTATTTCATTTGAACCAAACTTCTTTTGAAAAAGACAGGGGTTTCCAAAAAACAACTGAGAACTAGAGACCAAACCACAGCTATCTACCTCGTCACCTTACTTATTTCCTCGTTACCAACAATATTTTTGCGATTACTGTACCCTTTTGGAACTTTAGGGTGAGAATTAGTTGCATGCTGAAAATCATATTTGAAAAGAAATACCGAAAACTGGGTAACCGAAGACGCTATTATTTCTTTGGGTGTTTCCTTATGTTTTTAGGTCAACTAAGGGCCCAAACCACCTTTGCCGATACTTTTTCAACGGTTTCCTACTCCAGGAATGACGGAAATACCAATTGGGCTACCAACTGGATTGAATCCGGGGACAGCAACAATGGCCCCACGGCACAATATATCCGCATCCAAAGTCAGCAGCTTTACATGTATTATATATGGTCTGAGGAAATTCGAAGAACCGCAAACCTATCCGGGGCAACCTCGGCAACCCTGAGTTTTGATTACACCACCAATAGTTTGGGAGGAACTAGGCAACTGGGTGTTTATATTTCCAGTACGGGCGGTGCCCCATATACGCAAATAGGGACACTTTCCGGAAGTGGCGCATTTTCCCAGGATATATCGGCCTATATTTCGGCAAACACCACGATACGCTTTGCAAAGTCGAACGCCAACTGGAATTCCGATGACAACGCCAGTATTGACAATATGCTACTCAGTGCTGTGATACCTGTGGATACGGACGGTGACGGCATCGAGGATGTTGCCGACCTTGATAATGACAATGACGGTATTCTGGACTGGGACGAATGCACCTTTACGGCCACCACAACACAAAATTTCACTACTTCCGGGGGTACTTCGGTCACCAATACCGCAACCTCCGGGCGTGGTATTATGTATATTGATTTTATCTCGATCGACAACTCCTTTAACCTGACCGTCAACGGAACGGATATAGCCACCGAGTTTCAGTTCCAGCCTGGGGCACCCGGCAATTTTGCACGGTTCAGTACGGGCTTTACCTATGGACAGGGCGGGGTTCCACAACTTTGGTCCATGACAGGAACGCTGGCCAACCCCATGCTACGGGTAATCGTGGACGCCGATGGAAACCTGAAACTTTTTGGTGCGCAATCCCCAGGCGGCACGCTTTTACCATTAACCTTGGATACACCACCTGTAACGGTGCCATGGAATCCTTCAGGAACCAATACGATCACCATTGGGCAGTTCGTGACCGGACCAACCAACATGAACGGGCAGATCAGGTTCAGTGGGGAATGCGATACGGATGGCGACGGGATCTTTAACAGATTTGACCTGGATAGCGATAACGATGGCATCTATGACGCCGTGGAAGCAGGCCATGGACAGGCGCACACAAACGGTGTGGTGAATGGGGCCGTTGGTACGGACGGGGTTCCCAATTTGGTTCAGACCGACCCTAACGGCGGAAGTACCAACTACACCTACTCCGATACCGATGGCGATGGTATTTTGGACTCCATAGAACTGGATTCCGATAATGATGGGTGTAACGATGTTTTGGAAGCCGGATTTACGGATACCAATTCGGACGGACTCTTAGGCCCAAACCCCGTTACCACGGATGCCAACGGTGTAGTCACCTCTGGATCGGACGGTTATACGGTGCCTGCCGATGCCGATGCGGACGCCGCGTTCGATTTTAGACAGGCCGGAGCACCGCCCAGTATAACCACACAGCCCTCGGATACCATAATTTGTCCTGGATGTAGTGGTAGTCTATCGGTTTCGGCAACGAATGCCGACACCTATCAATGGCAACGGTTTATAGGAGGTCTTTGGACGGATATTACGGACAATGCCATGTTCAGCGGTTCAAATTCGGCTACCCTCAATATCACCAATCCCACTCCTTCGCAAGATGGGGAGCAGTACCGAGTTGTCTTGACCGATGTTGCCTATATCTGCGCACAGACCACCAGTGCCACCGCCAGCCTACAAATACAGGTAAACACCATCATTACCAACAGACGCATTACCTATAGGGTGAACAAGAATTAGTCGGGTTTCCCAATAGATACGAAAGCCCAAAAAAAAGGACGTCAAAATTTGACCGTTCATTTTTTGGCCATTTGCGTCCCCATAAGTCAGTATCATAATTTACTTTTGCCAAAAATATAGGATATGGCATCAGGTTTTTTTGCAGTATTGGATGATGTAGCAACACTTTTGGACGACGTAGCTACCATGAGCAAGGTGGCCACCAAAAAGACCGCCGGAATCTTGGGGGACGATTTGGCCGTAAACGCGGAAAAGGCATCCGGATTTGTTTCCAAGCGCGAAATTCCCGTGCTTTGGGCGATTACCAAGGGTTCCTTGCTCAACAAGCTTATCATTCTTCCCATTGCCTTCTTGCTGAGTGCCTTCCTTCCTGTTGCCGTAACCATCATCCTTATTCTTGGTGGACTTTATCTGGCCTATGAGGGTGCCGAAAAAATATACGAGTTCTTTTTCCCCCATCACCACGAGGCCCCAGCCATAAAGGAGGAAGCCCCCAGTAAAAAGGATATCCTTGAATTGGAAAAGGAAAAGATAAAGTCCGCCATACTAACGGATTTCATTTTATCCGTTGAAATCGTAATCATTGCCCTGGGCACGGTCATAAACGAACCACTCACTACACAGATTGGGGTGGTTACGGTAGTGGCGCTTTTGGCCACGGTAGGTGTTTACGGCATCGTAGCCCTGATCGTACGGATGGACGAATTTGGATTGCGCCTTATCAATTTGAACGAGGAGAACAATAGTTTTTCGGATAAAGTCGGCCGGTTTTTTGTAAATGCACTTCCAATCGTAATAAAGTCACTTGCCGTTATTGGAACCATAGCCTTACTTTTGGTATCCGGGGGAATCTTTGTACACAATGTACCATTTCTTCATCACATATTCCCCAGCATACCATCCATTTTGTTGGAGTTCGTCATAGGACTTGCAGTCGGTTTTGTAGTACTGCTGCTTGTTAAAGGAATAAAGAAAATCTTTAAAAAATAGGTTGCAACTTATCTATCGTTGATTTCCACCAACTTGTCCTCGTTCCATTCGCCGCTGGCCACTACATCACCTTCTGAATCGAAAAACTTACCAGAACCACTTCGTTTGTCCTCCTTCCACTGACCTGCGTATTTTTCTCCGTTCGGCCAAAAATAGGTGCCAAAACCGTTTCGAAGGTCATCTTTGAACTCCCCGGAGTAATATTCGCCATCTGGCCAATAAAAAGTTCCCTGTCCATGGCGTTGATTGTTCTTCCAATTTCCCTCATACCTGCTTCCGGTTGCCAATAACGCTATGCCATAGCCCTGTGCCTTTCCATCCTTCACCTGACCTATATAATGCAATTGGTTTCCCTTTCTACTCTTAAAAGTGAGATATTCTCCATAGGATTTTTGCTTTAGTTGCTTTTTGACTCGCTCCAATTGAAGCTTGGTCTTTTCTAGATTAAAACTTAGGGAGTCGAACTGCCGTACTGCAGCTTCTTCAGATAGGGACTTGATTTGTAGACTGTCGGCATTCAAGATGCTACTGTCCTTTGGATTATTGGGATTTCTATTTTGGTTCAGCAATTTTTCCGCGAGCGCGATGCGAAGCGGAATGCCCATTTTGATTTCCTTGCTCCTGTTGATGGTATCACTATATGATTTTATGGCCAATTCGTAATCGCCCTGCAACAATAGGGAATCCATTTGGGCCAAACGCTCAAAATCCTTCAAATTGTCCAGAATTACTTCCTTTTCTTCCTTAAGTTGGCTTATTTGATGCTGCTGCTGGACGAATCTATAAAGCAATAACATGACCCCTAAAATGGCAACAGCTAAAGCACTAAAATAAAACACTTTTCTTGACTTCATAGTCGGTTCGTTTGGTACACTAATACGTACGGTCTAATCCGTCATATGGATTTCCGGAAGTTTATTTTTTATACGCCTAAAATCAGGAGAAAAATACATATGGAAGCGTAGGGTCCACCCTTGTTTGTAATCTCCCGCAAAGACGCGGTCCTGTCCTTGGGAGTACATAATCCCTGCCGCAAAGGTGAGCCGTGGGGTCGCGATGTAACCCAAGGTAGTGGTCAATCGCAAATCTTCCATTGGGCTAGCCACAACGGCCTTGCCACTCTGCATGATAAGTTCCGCTTCGGGGGAAATGTAATAGGTTTTCGGTTTTAATTGGGTATCGTTCAGGGGGATTTTGGCCCGGAACATATACCGCCACCGATTCCTGAAAATATATTCACTATTTTCCGCAAACCCCTGTGTCCACCGATGCTCGATACGAATCCGATGATACAACATGGCGGAATATAAGGGCATGGCGAACTGGTATTGATGCCAAATACGCCACTCGGGAACCACATTTCTGTCCGTGGATTCTTCATCGGTATTAAAATTGACGCGCACGACCCCACCCAAACTAAAGTTGGTTTTTTTATCGTAGATGTAGCCAATGGCGTGTCGGTTATAAATTTGAGCGATCTGCCCAATGAACGGGGTGTTCTCCGTTTCCTCGAACCTGAAATGGGTCTGGGCATCCCAGAAAAAACGCTTGCCGATTCGTATGTTCCCGTAGGTATTGAACCACACCTTGGATACGGGCTCCTTATATTTTGAATTTTCCGGCAAAACTATGGGTTCGGATTCCTGTCCGTAGGCAACGAAAACAATCGCCAAAAGGGAAAGGATACACCCAAAAAAGTTCAATTTACCTTTTCTCATGCCTAGTCTTCTTTTGGGATTTGCTGTTGGAACAACTTCAAGATCTCTTCTGCCGTTCGTGCCCTTTTAAGTTTTCGTTCCAATTTTCGGGTTTCCTCGTTTCGTAAATCCACCATTCGGTTATTGGCATACACAATCTGTTCCCGTAATAAGGCAAACCAATCACATTCCCCTGTTTGTGAAATAGTTTGGACAAAATGGGGCACCAAAATATCCCTATACGCCTCCACGATACGCTTTTTGACCTCTTCCTCCATGACAGTTGCCATGAAGGGATTCCAGATATCGTCCGTATAGAGCGCCTTAATTTCTTTGATTTTTTCCGGAAAATTGGAAAGAAGTTTGATCAGGGATCTGATATCCTCCAAACAGGATTGTAGGTCTTCCCCAAAACTCAATTTTTCGCCCGGGTTGGAAATATTTGCATAGGTTGCCAATTTTTGATTGGCCGTATCGCCCAAATTTTTCAAGGCATTGGCATAATTTTCCGGAAGCTGGGGCAATAGGGAATCGATTTGCTTTTCAATACCGTTGTTTACGGAAATTAGGTTGGTCTCCAGTTCTTTTAAGGATTGGATCTGAATATCGTCCGATAGTTTATTAGACAGTTGGTCCATGACATATTCCATGCTCATTTGGGCATAGACACTTATTTGCTCCATGGCTTGAAGACCACTACCTTGAAAGTTGAAAGCATCGGCTTCGGGCAGTTGAAATGGCTCTTGCCCGACCTGTACCTCGATAGTCTTATCGGGAATTCCGACCGGAAAGATACGCTCTTCAACAGTGGATGGATTTACAAATTCAAAAATTTGATTTTGGTAAAGATCTACATAGGATTCCAAGGGACTCAGAAATTCCGATACCAATTTTTCGGTAACCGAATACCAATACTGAGCATCGGTATCCGTTCTTCGGATAATATTGAGGTGGCTATTGGAAAGGATAGTCTTGGACAGTTCCGATGCTTGGGTCAAATTATCGGAAATCCGTTCCAAGGTCTCCTTTTGAAGGCTGTCCAAAGCATACACGGGAACCTGTACCTTTATATTCGTATCAAAGGGAACGGAGCCCAATTGTGTAAGTATCGAATTGATCTTTTGGTACGCTTCGCGGTTCCTGGACAACAGTTGCAACGTGTTGCCCTGACCTATCTTATCCCGCAAGTTATATCGTAAAAGCAACAGGAATCGGTCGTCCAAGGAAATCGTCTCGTACTGTGGTGCATCCATATCGAAAACCGGGACCTCCTCACCTGTAGCATCAAAAACGATTTTTTGTAGGAGTCCTTCCTCGAAGTACCATGTTTCGTCCACTTCCAAGGCATTGCTTCCGTAACTGGTCCATGCATCGTGCGCCACGCCGTTCCTAAGAAATCTACCTACGAGGGCACTGCTATCACTTTCTATTTTGAAACTTTGCTGGGGAACACCCTTTTCAAAATTGAATTCACTTTTGAACAGTATATTCGTTACTTCGGAGTTTTCAACCTCCTGTACCGTAATATGCCAATCGCCATCAGGCAGGCCTTCAGAAAAAACACCGGTCGCCATTTCCTGGGTGCCGCTGACCAAGATTCGATATTCGAAATCTACGACTTCGCTCTTACTGTCCGATGTATATTTTCCAAATTGAAATTGCCACGGACCATTGGCCAAGGCGTCGATAAAATTGCCCTTGATGGTAAAGGAGGAGTCCTGTTCCTTCAACAAGGTCTCCAAATTGGACTTTTGAAACAAAAATGAGCCGTCTAGCACCGTATCGGTTGCCGAAGTATAGTACTGATAACGCGCATTGCCCGTATATTTTCCAATTTGGAACGGTCCTTCATATTCACCTTTTTCCTGAGCAATCAGTAAGGTCTGACAGAAAAGCAGAAAAAGGAGTGTGAATCCTTTGTATGTAAACCTATTCATGCAGCAAAAATAGTGTTTAAGAAGCATTTAGATAGCGTTAACACCTTGTTGATTACAAAATGAATCTTTTGGGTCAAAAAAGAACGCTAAAAGATTAACCTAGACTTTCTATAACACGAAGGGCACGGTCTATTTCTTCCTTTGAATTATAGATATGAACGGAATGACGGATCATTTTATCGCCCACGGACCGAGGCTGCAATCGCTCCTTTTCCCACATGGCTGTTTGCAAATCGGGTCCCGAAATACCGGCAACACCATAGGTCGTGATCCCTGCGGCCATTTCCTCATTCGTGGAGGAGTAAATGGTAACATGCGGAAGCTGTTTTAGACCATTGCGCAAATACATGCCCAATTCCTTGATCCTCCCCAGCCATTGTTCCGCCCCAATCGTATTGAAGAAATCCACCGCGGCATCGTAACCGGCCAAAAGTCCGGCATTCCCCGTACCATTTTGCATGAGTCGGAATCCATGGTCTTCCTGATTGTCCCAATTGTAACTGGCGATGGTGGACCATATATCCGAAGCAACATCCTTGTTGATGTACAAAAGGCCACTTCCGGCAGGCGCCAAAAGCCATTTGTGCAGGCTGGAATAATAAGCATCGCAGCCTATGTCCCGTACATCTACCGGAATCTGCCCAACACACTGGGCGCCGTCCAATACCGTAAAGATACCCATATTCTTGGCCTTTTGGCATATTTCCTTGACCGGCATCACCGTTCCATAACCTGACACGATATGGGGTATGGCAATGACCTTCGTTTTTTTGGTTACCTGCTTAAAAATAGCGTCCACAATTTCCTGCGGGTCGTTGGCCGGTTCTGGTAAGATTGCCTGCTTGTACACACATCCCTTGCGTTTTGCCAATAATTGCCAAGCCCCAAAGCCACCACCGTGTTCCTGATTTGTGTTCAGCAATTCGTCCCCGGGCTTGAGGTCCAGCCCCATTCCTACATAGTTCATCCCAAACGTCGCGTTTTGGATAAGACTGATTTCCCTAAAATCACAATTGATAATGTTCGCCAACTTAGTGCGAAGTTCTTCGTACGAGAAATAGCCGCTCAACAATTTGGGACCTGAATTATTTTTATAGTCGATGGTGGCCGCCTCTACATTGTAATGCAACATATGGTGCATCATTTTGTCTAACACGTACCCCGGTGTTGGGCCCATGGTCCCATTGTTAAAATAGGTCTGTCCTTCTTTTAGGGGGAATTGCTTCCGAACGGAATTCCAATACGCATCGTCATAGGAATCCGTTTTTAAAGCCCCTAAGGACCACTCCTTTTTTTGGTCAAAGGACAGCAATGGGGCCGAAAGCAAAGCCAAAGCCCCTTGTTTTAGAAATTTTCTTCGGTGCGACATGGCAAAGGTTGCTTACTTGAACATTCAAACAGTTTATAGATTCACTTTTTGTTTCACGGCTTGAAACTGTTGCTGCAAATCCTTGAATCTTTGTACTTCTTCATTGCCCGGTTTTTTATCGGACCCACCTAGGATGTTGGACAGATAGGAAATCTGGGCGACCATCATCTGTTGCGGATAGGCCCCGTCATCGTTTTTTATTGATTTTAATACATTTTCCAAGGCTTCTTTCTCCGCTTTGTCCTTGGTTTCCTTGATTTTCTTTTCCAAGGAATCCTGGAATTTTCGAGCTTCGGACAAAAGGTCGTTAACCTTGTTTTGTAGGGCCAACTGCTCCTGTATCATTTCTTGGGAAACCCCTTCCCGCTCCAAACGGGGATCCATCAGTATATCGAAGGTTTGCTCGGTAGATTTTCCGTCCACCGTCAGTTTGACGGTATAGGATCCTGGCAAAACCATGGGGCCATTTTTATAACTTCTGCTTTTGTTGGAATTCCAGGCCCCTTTTTGCCTTAGGTCCCATGCAAAACGATTGATACCCTTCTTGGTTTCCAATTTGGTGTCCACATACTCAAAGATCATACTCAAGCCCATATCCTCCACGGATTCCTTAATAGATCTTAATTGGGTGGAATCACTCACGATGGTCGCCACCGTATTTCGGTCCGAGTCAAGTATTTCAATGCTTACCCCATTTTTGTAATCTTGCGGTAGGTAATAATCGATGCTTACGCTGGTGGATGGATAGTTGGGGAAATCACCGGAACCCCATGGCGATCTATAGCGATAGGTATCTTCCGGTTTGAAAACTACCGGTTCCTCGCCTAAGGCTGTTATTTTGGAATCCCTGATGGCACTCACGTCGTCCAAAATCCAAAAACCGCGTCCCATAGTGCTCAATATCAAATCACCGCGATGCAGGATAATATCGGTAATGGGAGTTATAGGTAAGTTTTGCTGAAAGGATTTCCAACTTTTCCCGTCATCGAATGAAATGAACATCCCATATTCCGTTCCCAAATACAATAATCCAGGGGTTTTAGGATCTTCTCTGAGTACCCTCGTGGTATGGTCCGATGGAATGCCATTGGCCTCGGTACTCAACACCGTCCAGGTTTTTCCATAATCTTCCGTTTTGTATATATAAGGTTTTTCATCGCCCAGTAGATGTCGGTCTACGGCAATATAGGCTTTGGCAGGGTCGTATTGGGAAGGTTCAACGGACTCCACCCTTCCTCCTTTAGGGAGTTTCTTAGGGGTGACATCGCTCCAAGTCTGTCCCCCATCTTGGGTTACCGAAATAACCCCGTCATTGGAACCTGTCCAGATAAGCCCTTCCTTTATTTTTGACTCCCTGATGGAATAGAGGGTACTGTAATACTCCTCCCCGGTGATGTCCCTTGTGATGGGACTACCGGAAATGACCTGTTTATCGTCCTCATTGGCCGTTAAATCTGGGGAAATGGTTTCCCAAATTTGACCGTTGTTCCTCGTTTTATGAAGATATTGAGAACCCATATACACTACATCCGGATCATGGGGAGAAACATGAATGGGTGCTACCCTTTGGAACCTGTATTTTAAGTCTTTTGGATTATGTCCGTAAATATTGGAGGCCCCAATGGAGTATTCGCGGTCCGTACCCGTAAGCTTGTTAAATACGCTAAACCGACCTTTACAGTTGTTGTACACCACATTAGGATCGCCAGGTTTTGGGATGGCTGGACCGGTTTCACAGCCGCCCACATCCATCATGATCTGTGTACCCTGCGGACCACTGGCTGTCGGTGCCGAACTGGGAATAGCTATGGTGGTATTGTCCTGTTGCGCCCCATAGACCCAATAGGGATACTGGTCGTCCACGGCCACCTGATAGATTTCGGCCGTGGGCTGATTGAATTGTGTGGACCACGTCTTTCCCCCATTGTGGGAAACGTTCGCCCCACCATCATTACATTGGATCAACAGATCGGGATTGTTGGGGTTTAACCAAATATCATGGTTATCACCGTGAGGTACACTCATACGTTTCCAGGTCTTTCCGCCATCAACCGATTTTAATAGCGGATTTGCATTGGAGTAAACGATATCCGGGTTGGTGGGGTCCAATTCAATATTGGTATAGTAAAAAGGTCGGTTTACAAGTCCCTCATTGCTGGAGGTTTGGGTAAAGGTCTTTCCTTGATCTACGGATTTATAGACCCCTCCTTCCTTTCCCGGTGCTTCTATTACAGCGTACAGAATACTGGAGTCGTTAGGGGAAACGGCCAAGTCAATTTTTCCAATGAGGCCTTTTGGCAGTCCATCTTCCAATTTTACCCAGTCCTTGCCGCCGTTCACGGATTTATAAATGCCCCCTTCAGAATTCTCTCCGCCCGAAATAATGGTCCAAGGGGTTCTTTGCGCCTTCCAAGCAGCGGCGTACACCACATTCGGGTTACCGGGTAGCAATTCCAGATCGGCAAAGCCCGTTTCATTGGAGACGAAAAGCACCTTTTCCCAGGTATTTCCGCCATCCATAGTTTTGTAAATACCCCGTTCCTCATTGGGTTTAAAGGCATTTCCTATGGCAGCTACCCAAACGATATTGCTATTGGTCGGGTCAATTTCAACGGCACCGATCTGTCCGGCATTTTCCAAGCCGATATGTGTCCAGGTTTTCCCAGCGTCGATGGATTTATAGACCCCTTTTCCGTTGATAATATTACTTCGAATGCCATCCGAACCCGTACCCACATAGACGATATTGGGGTCATTTTGGGCCACTTCGATAGCCCCAATGGACGGTGTCTTAAAAAATCCATCAGAAACATTGTTCCAAGTGGTCCCGTAATCGTCCGTTTTCCACACACCCGCACCTGAAGCTCCCAAATAAAATGTACCCGGAAGCATGGGCGTACCCGTCACGGTGGTGACCCTTCCTCCCCTGTTGGGCCCGATCGTGCGGTATTGGAAAGCGTCAAAGTTTTGGGAAAAAACGGTAAGTCCTAAGAACAGGAAAACAGTGGATAGCAATAGCCTTTTCATGAAAAATGATATTTGAATGTTGGTTTCGCCTAAAGTTACACATTACTCCAAGTTTACCAATTTCCAAAATGGATTTTTAGGATTATCGAAATTCTTTGGGGTAGGATATGTAAAGATTCCGATAATCCATCGGGATATACTTCAAATTTCTATTTGTGCTGTTGTGCCAACCACTCCATAATCGTAACGGGCCTGCTGTCGATAAGGACCGGGCTACCATCATAATCAAAATCGGCATCATTGGCATGGGAATAGATCCACGACCAATGCCCTGGAAAATGATAATCTTCCCCACCATACATACCATTCAAATCGGTTACATGGTCATAGAGGGATAAATGCACGTTGGGTGCACCAGCGGCCACCAATCTTTCATAAAGGGGTACTACAGTTTTTTCGGGAACGGTTGTGGTATCGTCCTTGGAATGCACGAACCATATAGGAATATTTTTGATGCTGTTCAATTGTGCCTCCGAGATGAACTCATTGTGATAGGCCAGCGCACTAATGTAGCCCGCTGCAAAATAATCAGGATGGTTCAATAAGAGTTTGAGACTCATATATCCTCCATTGGAACAGCCACCGATATAGATTCTATCCGTATCGATTCCCGGGTTTTTACCTACGTAATCCTTGATCAAGGCCATCAAGGCCTCGTTGTAAATATCATTGGTGTTCCCCCGTGTATATTCCCCGGACACACTCTGCATCCAAAAGGTGGGCGTCTGGGGTGCCAGTACATAGGCACCTTTAAATATTTCCTGAATCTCTGCGGAAGCATAATTGACAGCTTTGTTGGCAATAAGGGGAATACCAGGGTCGGTGCCACCTTCCCCACCACCATGAAGCCAAATGATCAATGGAAAGCTTCCGGTGCCTTTGGGTTTAAAACTTCCATAAGTAAGGTCGATATCCTTATGGCTAAAAGTTCCCGTTAAATCAAAAATATCAAGGTCGGGAATCATCCTCTTGCCCTCCTTGTCCCACGTTGTTCCCGAAGGTACATGGGTAACGGTCAATTCATAATCGATCCATTGGTTACTGGCCCTGCCATTGGCACCTCGATAATATTTGATTGGGGAACTTAATGGGTCGTTGGGTGCTACCATGAGAACCAATGTCGTAAATTCTCCAGTCTCACTGCGGTCCCCATCTGCATTGGATGGATAGGCATATAACACATTCCTGGTTCCTTGGGCTTCCCCCTCCCGC
The DNA here is from genome assembly GCF_005780245.1 of Maribacter aurantiacus. Lineage (NCBI taxonomy): Bacteria > Pseudomonadati > Bacteroidota > Flavobacteriia > Flavobacteriales > Flavobacteriaceae > Maribacter > Maribacter aurantiacus. The sequence goes on from NZ_VBUK01000015.1 coordinate 46,927, forward strand.
ATTTCTACATTTTCCTTGCTTCGTATAACCTTCACCTCATAATCTCCAAAAACAGCGGGTGTTTCGGATTCAACTTTGGGTACGATTATCTTGTTAACGGCCGGACCCCAATCATAGGCATCAATTAGTAAGGTGTACGTGCCCTGCATGTCGCTTTGGGCCGAAATGGTTAAAAGGGGAAAAATCAAAAATGCGAGAAGAATTTGATGGATGCGTTTCATTTTCAGTCGGTTTAGACTTTGAAAATAAACGATTTCCTTGATTTCACAAAACCCTCCCCAGGAATACAGTGCTACCTTTCAATAGTTTTCAATCGAAGGAAGGCTTCCTGCAGTATTTTTGTAATGGGCCCGACATTATTACTCTGATAATATACATGGTCATCCATTTGCCGTATGGAAGCTATCTGTGTGCTCGTACCTGTAAGGAAGGCCTCGTCCATCTCACGAATACTGTCGATGGCAACAGCCTGCTCACGCAATTCCAAGCCCAATTCTTGGCAAAGTTGAATGACTACCAATCGGGTGATTCCATTTAAAATAAATTCATTGGCCGGATGTGTATACACAACTCTATCTTTCACGAAAAAAACATTGCAATGCGAAGCTTCCGTAACCATGCCGCTTCGGTATAACACCGTTTCATAGCATTCGTGCTGCATGGCCTCCTCGTTGAGCATCACGTTGCCCAAAAGGGAGGTCATTTTAATATCGCATCGGGACCACCTAAAATCTTCCCGGGTAATCACATTTGCATGCAGGGTATTGATATCGGGCAACACCTTGGGCAGCGCATAAATAAAAACCGTAAGCTTTATGTCTTTTGGAAAGGCATGCTGTCTGGGGGCAACACCCCGAGTAATTTGAATATACAGAAAACAGTCCTTTCCAATAAGGTTTGTAGCTGCCAGCAATTTGTTGACTTCCTGGGGTATTTGGCCGACATCATACCGAATATTGATTTTTGAAAGCCCCTCTGCAAGCCGAGCCAGATGTGCCTCCTCGTAAAAAAAAGCTCCATTGATCTGGGCCATGGCCTCATAGATGCCATCGCCAAAAATAAACCCTCTGTCAAAGACCGATATTTGGGCTTTTTCAGAAGGTATGATTTCTCCGTTCAGATATACTTTTTCAGGAAACTGGGCCATGATTAGTTGGAAGCTACTTGGGTATCGGAATACGTAACCCTGTAAATGGCGTCTCCATAATCATCGGATATCAACAAAGACCCGTCTTTCATCCACAGTAAATCAACGGGTCTGCCCGTTACTTTCTGGGTCTCGTCATTCAACCAACCATCGATGAAGGGCTCCGTACCCTTAACTACACCATTTTCTATATCGGCCAGCATAATTCTATATCCTACCTTTTTACTTCTGTTCCATGAACCATGTTCGGCGATAAACGCTTTTCCATTGTAAGATGCTGGAAACATAGTTCCTGATTTAAATTTCACCGCCAAGGGTGCTACATGTGCTCCCAAAGCTTTAGCAGGTGGCACAAAATCCGAACAAGGACGCTGATCACCAAATTCCGGGTCTTTTACTGTACCTCCGTGACAGAAAGGATAACCAAAATGCTGACCGGCCTCGGTAATATGGTTCAGTTCACAAGGAGGAACATCATCGCCCAACATATCCCTGCCATTGTCCGTAAACCACATCTCACCTTTATCATCCCAAGTAAAGCCTACGGAATTCCGTACGCCGTGGGCGTAAATTTCACGGTTACTTCCGTCAGGGTCCATTCTGGTGATGGTGGCAAAACGTTCGTCTACCACGGTCGAATCACAAATATTGCAGGGGGCACCCACAGGAACGTATAATTTATCATCAGGTCCAAAGGCAATATATTTCCAACCGTGATGGAATTCCGTTGGATAATCATCATAGACCAATTCCTTGCTCAATGTACCGCCCAACTGGCTTTCAATATTGGGGTATTTCCATAGACTGCCTACCTGGGCAACATACAGGTCGCCGTTTCGCATGGCAATTCCGTTGGGAACCTCCATAGTATCGAGGACCATCACCGTTTCGGCTTTATAGTCCCCATCTTTATCCTGTAAAGCGTATACGGTGTTCTCGTTTCTGGTTCCGACAAACAGTGTCCCGTCAGGTCCCATGGCCATGGAACGTGCACCATCCACTCCCCTGGCATATACCTTTATCTCAAAACCATCGGGTAAATTCAAATCCAATAATGCCAAGTCCGTACTATCCATGGGTACTTCCTCCTTGACATCAGCGCTTTCTTCCTTCTTGTTTTCCTTACAGGAAAATATGCTGAATGCCAGTGCAGCGGCACAGAAAATTTTTAAAAGCGATATTTTGTTTTTCATTGTATTTCAGTTTGCCGCTAAGATACTGAAGCATCCTTACATATTGAAAAATTTTCAATCATTCCCATTGCTCAGAAAAGGGATTATCCTCCCGAAAGGTTTAAAAATCAAAAGCTAAAAACCTATTCGGTTTTTAGCTTTTAATTTTGGTTTTTTGAAAGTACCAATCCTTCAAATTGCCCAGTTCAAAAAAAACTATTTCTTCTCACCGGTTACTGTTTCCACATGCTGTTATTAAAACGTGAATTCCTTTTTCGATGCGATTATTCTGCGTTCAATCAAAATCTTCTGTAATAATATTCTTTTTTGGAACATCCAATTCCAACAAGGCATTATACACACTATCCATCATTGGAGGTGGTCCGCAGAGGTAAAACTTTTTGTCAAGATTCTCGGTGTGGTTTTTAATAAATTCCTTGTCAATGGTACCATGGGGAAACTTGCTGCTATGTTCATCGGAAAGTATATTGATAAAATCTTTTCCCAGCCACCTTTCAAAATCGGATTGAAGAATAATATCACGCTCCCTTTGATTACCAAAGATCAATTTGTTGCCTTCTAAATTTCCTTTTATGGCCAAATCCTTGATAATTGCGATAAATGGGGTAACTCCTGCCCCACCGGCCAAGAAAATTCCTGGTCCTTGATAGGAAATTGCCCCCCACGAATCACTTATCAACAGCGAATCTCCCTGTTCCAATGTCTGTAATTGATCGGTAACTCCATCGTGGTCCGGATACACTTTGATGGTAAACTGTAAGAAACCATCATCCGGCAAACTGGTAAAAGTAAAGGGTCGTTTTTCTTCTTTCCATTTGGGTTGGTCAATGGACATTTCGCAAGCCTGACCCGGTGTAAAATCATATCCCGAAGGTCTGTCCGTCTGTATTTGGAGTACGTTATGTCTTATAAATCCTATATCTTGAATATTTATTTTATGTGCCATCTTCTTTTGTCTTTTTCTATTTGCTCTATTTTTTTAGTTCTATAAATGAGACCCTCATCGAGGGATTTGTTTTTGTAAATTAAAGATTTTCAATAATTTAAATAATTAATTATCAAGTACTTAAAAAATTTTAATCGTGTAAAAATCATCTAGGAGACCGAATCCAACGCTTTTCCGATCAAGGTATCACCTTCCAAAATTTCAAACGTTTCGTTCGTACCGGCATCTTCATGTAAGGCATGAACTAAGGTTTGGGCCACATCGTCACGGGTAATGGAACCATGCTTTTCAAAATGCCTTTTTAAACTAATCTTTCCTGTTCCCGTATCATTCGTCAATGAACCGGGCCGAACAATCATATAATTTAAATCCGTAGATTTTAAGTATTCGTCCGCATTATGTTTTGCTTGTAAATACTCTTTAAGATCTTCTGTAGTTTCTGTATTATCAGCCCCCATAGAACTTAACATTACAAATCTTTTTACGTTAGCGTTTCTGGATGCATCGATTAATCTCTTAGCTCCTTCTTGGTCTACAGCTACAACTTTTTCACCTCCTGAGCCCGCGGCAAAAATGACTTTATCAATATTTGCAACGGTATGTGTGATATCTTCCTCCAGATCACCTAAAACCGTATCTATCCCGTCGTTTTCAAATTGCGCCAATTGTTCCTTCTTACGAACCATGGCAACAGGATTAAAATATTGGGACTTTTTTAGTAGTTGAACTACTTTTTTGCCAGTAGTACCATTGGCACCGGCAACTAATATATTTTCCATAGTGTGTGTCTTTTTCATTTATGGTAAGATAATAGGAAAGAAGTATGAATCTTACCCGAAATAGTGTAATTATTAGCTCAAATCCTGAATAAAAAAATAACTAGCCAGTGTTTGAAAACAGCATATTTATCTTGGATTTAAGTCAATCCCAGTATTATAAAACTATTACCTTATCGGAGCATTATTAATCTTAATTTGAGAATATGAGTAATCAAAAAGAAAAAACCTACAATTCAGATATTACAAAAGAGGATTTGAACGCTTTGGGCGAAAAAACAAAAAATTCGAGAACCGATCAAGGAGATGACCAACAATTACAGGAAAGGGAAAAAGACGTGGATTTTGCAGGTTCTGATTTGGATGTTCCGGGTCGGGATTTACCAAAAGACAGAACCAGGAAAACGGTTAAGGACGAAGAAAATCAATTGTACAGTCAGGGAGGTTCAGGAAATGAGGATTTGGAACGGAACAAGGACCATATCAGATAGACTTTTGAATTAACGATATAAAAAAGCAGCCTAGATGGCTGCTTTTTCTTTGCAATGTGTTTTTATTTCTATGCTAAACTGACATTTAGTACGATTTCCGTATCCAATAATTTGGAAATGGGACACACATTTTTTGCCTTTGTAGCTATTTCTTTAAATTCCGAAGCTTCAATTTTCGGTACATCACCTTTAAGATTTAAGGTCACTTTTACAATCTCCCCGTCCTTAAAGGACACCTTTGCGCTTACGTCAAGCGTATTGGGTGTATAATCAGCCTCACCAAGCAAAAAACTCAGTTGCATGGCAAAGCATCCCGAGTGTGCCGCTCCAATGAGCTCTTCGGGATTGGTACCTTTTCCATCCTCAAATCTCGTATTGAAGGAGTATTGGGTATTTTCCAAAACGGTACTATCCGTCGTTAATGTTCCGTGTCCTTCTTTTCCACTTCCTTTCCATTGTGCTTTCGCATTTCGTGTAAAATTCATTGTATTTTTTTTATTGTTAAAAATTAATTCAATCTCTACTGAACCGACTCTTCTTACTTGTGGGTTTCATAGTCTATATAACCCTCTTTGCCTGGCGTGTAAAAAGTGTCTTCGTCCCAGTCGGCCATATCCCAATCATTTTTAAACCGTTCCACTAAATCGGGGTTGGATACATACAATTTCCCAAAAGAGACTAAGTCGGCATTTCCACTTTCGATGACTTTATTTCCAGATTCCTGGTCAAAACCACCGTTTATCATTAATGTGCCATTATACATGGGTCTAAAATGTTCCGCTATGTTCTCAACCGCAAATGGGATGTCTGAGACATCATTAAAAGGTTCCGAAAGATGTATATATGCAAGGTCATATTCATGATCCAATTTTTTAATGATATACTCAAAAGTTGGAATGGTTTCCTCATCCATGGTCATTCCAAACATTCCATTTAAAGACGGATTAAAGCGAGCTCCAATCTTGGATTCGGGAATAACCTTTTTGACTTCATCCAAAACTTCAAAAAAGAATCGTGCCCTATTCTCGATGCTACCGCCATATTCATCCGTTCTTGTGTTCGAGGTTGCATTAAAAAATTGATGAAAAAGATACCCGTTTGAAGAGTGGATCTCAACGCCATCAAATCCCGCCTTAACCGCATTTTGGGCTGCATTTTTAAAATCCTCGATTGTCCTGGCAATATCTTCTTTGGTCATTGCCTTTGGTATGACCGTATCCTTAAAACCTTCTGGGGTATACGATTTTGCCTCTGGGTTGATGGCGGACGGAGCTAAAGGCAAATCCCCATCGTGAAAATCTGGATGGGACATTCTACCCACATGCCATAACTGAATGAAGATGGTACCGTTTTTTTCATGAACTGCCTCGGTTACCTGTTTCCAACCCTCTACCTGCTCTTCAGTGTGTATTCCAGGTGTATTTATGTAGCCAACCGCTTCTTCGGACACTTGTGACCCCTCAGTGATTATGAGTCCGGCCGAAGCTCTTTGCTGATAATAAATATCATGTAGGCCTTCTTCCGGTTTTTTGGCCTCGTTCGCGGCCCTACTTCGGGTCATGGGGGCCATGACCACCCTATTTCTTAACGTAAAATTTCCTTTGTTATATGGTTTTAACAATGCTTTTTCGCTCATAATCAGTTTTGAATAAATAATGGATTTCTTCAAATATCCTTCAAACAAAGGATAATCATTAACTCTAATACCTAAATTAGTATCGGAAATAATAACAAACTACAAAGGAGCACTTTTTAAGACTTTTCAATCTTTGTTAGACCGATAGTCGAAAATGCATTTTATGAATCCAAACCGATGATTTACATGAATTTTAGCTTCTTTTTTGCGGTATGGAAAAAATAGACTCCTAAAATTTGAGTAAGTTGCACCGCCAATAGAAATATCCCCCGCATGAGCCAACGTGGGATTCATAAAAAACAACCTAAAAATTCGAGATATTTATCGGAAGGATTTCTCGATTACCTAATTAACCAATGAAGAATTACCTATGCACCATTGTGTGCCTATTTCTTTTCGTCCACTTAGTAACCGCACAAAAAAAGAACACCGACTATCGTTTACACATTAAAAAGACGAACCACCCTGTAAAAATCGATGGTATTGGTGATGACCGGGCGTGGCAGGATGCCGAAGTCGCTACGGACTTTTTTAGGGTACTTCCTATGGACGACGGACTGGCCACCGAACAATCTGCCATAAAAATGACCTATGACGATAAAAACCTCTATCTGTTGGCCACCTTTTACAATGCCACCGAAGCCAATTACTTTGTAGAATCGCTCCGCCGGGATTTCTCCTTTGGTAGAAACGACAATTTTTTGCTGTTTTTAGACCCTTTCAATAATCAGACCACTGGCTTTTCCTTTGGTTCCAATGCTTTTGGCGCACAATGGGACGGTACTATGTTCGATGGTTCTCGAATCGACTTGAATTGGGACAGCAAGTGGATTTCTGAGGTGACCCGTGACGATGACAAATGGGTTTTTGAGATGGCCGTTCCCTTTAAGTCCATTCGCTATGAGGCCGGTGTAACGGAATGGGGCATCAATTTTAGTCGGTTAGACCTCAAATCCAGTGAAAAATCCAGTTGGACCCCCATTCCCAGACAGTTTCCAACGGCCGCACTGGCCTACACGGGAACCTTGGTCTGGGATGCACCCCCACCGGCCCCAGGCACCAACTTTTCAATTATCCCCTATGTATTGGGAGAGGTGAATCGGGATTTGGAAGCCAACGAGGATACCAAAACTATAGGAAAAATTGGGGGTGATATAAAGTTCAGTCTCACTTCTTCCCTGAATCTGGACCTTACCGTAAATCCAGATTTTTCGCAAGTGGAGGTAGACCGACAAATTACCAATTTGGACAGATTTGAGCTTTTCTTCCCCGAAAGACGACAGTTTTTCCTGGAGAACGGAGATCTTTTTGCCAATTTTGGGTATGAGACCATACGGCCCTTCTTTTCCAGAAGAATCGGACTAGGGGTGCCCATTCAGGCCGGTGCCCGTGTTAGTGGAAACCTCAATGAAAAGTGGCGCATGGGCCTTATGGACATGCAAACAGCCGCTGTGGATGAAACCGGCTTGCCCAGTCAAAATTTTGGAGTGCTTTCCTTACAGCGTAAGGTCTTTGGTCGAAGCAACATCGGGCTTATGGTCGTGAACAAGCAGTCCATCAACTATCCCTCGGAAAACGATTCCATAAACGCCCAATATGCAAAATACAATCGTAATCTAGGTATGGAATACAATTTGGCTTCCTCCAACAACATTTGGAACGGAAAGGTCTTTATACTGAAGTCGCTTGCCCCGGATGAAATTGGCCGCGGCATTGCCCAAGGGGCACATTTGGAATACAGTAGTAGAAAATGGAACTGGCGTTTACAGCAGGAATGGGTAAGTAACGATTATACGGCAGAGGTGGGTTTTGTACCCAGAAGAAACTATGTCAATTTCACGGGGAAATTGGGCCATCTGTTCTTCCCGAAAACGGGTCCCATCGTGAGTCATGGACCGGAATTGAACGTCACGTGGTTTTTTAACGAAGCATTCCGTGAAACGGACCACCTGGCCTATATGCTCTATCGTTTTGATTTTAGGAACCGTAGCAATGCGTTTTTCTTTCTATCCGATGATTATGTGGAACTGTTGGACCCCTTTGACCCCACCCGATTGGGCATTGCAGAATTGGCAACGGGCACGAAACACCAATGGAACGCCTTTGGTTGGGAATACCAATCCAAGCCCCAAAGCCTTTTCACCTATTCCTTAGGGGGCCGTGTGGGAGGCTATTACCAGGATGGAAACCGCACAAGCCTGACGACGGAGCTGGGATACCGATTTCAGCCCTACGTAAGCTTGAGCGCGAATTTAAACTACAACCACATCGATTTACCAGCACCGTGGAACACCAACGAATTTTGGTTGATCGGTGCGGAGGCGGATATTACCTTTACCAATAAAATATTTTTTGCCAATTTGGTCCAATACAACGAGCAAACGGGCAATATGAACCTAAATTCCAGGTTTCAGTGGCGTTATAGTCCAGCTTCAGATTTGTTCCTAGTGTATACCAACAACTATTTCGTTACACCTTTTGAAACCCGTAATTGGGGCTTGACATTGAAGTTTACCTATTGGCTGAACAATTGATCAGTTTCTCTTTTCCAGAACTTCCAATACCCCTTTAGCAGCCATTTCTCCGGAAAGCATAGCGGCGTTCAGAGATCCATTGAGCAAATAGTCACCGGCCAAAAACACGTTTTCCGTTAGTCGGGTTTCAGAAGGCATCAAGGTGTACCTAATGTCTTTCAATTGTGGCAGTGCCCTTTTTATCGGATAGTGCTTCAGGTATTGGTCGGTGGTAATTCCACAAAATTTCTTTAGATCCTCTTTCACTTTTTGGACGAGTTGATATTCGGATAAATCATGATTTTTCACAACGGTAACCGAAAGCAATTCCGATGCCCCTTTTTGAGCCATTTCCAGGGAAGTATGGTAGAAAATATTATTGATCAATGCCTCTTCATCCGCGATCAGACCGATCAGGGGTTTATCTATAGTGCGCTCTTTGGATGTAAAATACAAAGTATCCGATGTATGCCAATCCAAATGCTGCTTGCGCAAATTTGGCACCAGCGGCGACGCATCGGTAGCGATAATCTTATAATCGAAAAATGCCGCTTTACCATCGGATAAAGTGATTTTTTCATCGGTACAACTTTCTACAGGACAATTAAATATGAATTGAGTTGCCTTCAAATTTTGTTGTAATTGATTAGGTATGGCGCCGATACCTGCCTTGGGCAATATGGCAAGCCCTGCACCGAACATTTTATAAACGAACTGAAACATCCTTGAGGAAGTAGCCAAATTAGGTTCCAAAAAGATGCCGGAAAAAAAAGGCCTGAAAAATTGGTCAATTATTTCTTCAGAAAAATGAAGCGATTTTAGATACTCAAGTGTAGAAGTTTCCGGTTCCTCAAAAATTCCCTCCAGGGATTTTTCCTTCAACATTGCATTTAATTTCAACACTTTGAATTTATCCCCAAAAGTACCGATACCGGAAGTCAGTGTAGGGAACAATAGACTAAGGTTGCGAAGTGGATCACCTATGATGGCACTTTTCCCTTTATGGAACACTTGGGCTCCCGGCAGGAATTTTTGGAGTTCCAATGCTTCGTAGTCCAGGTATTTCTGGGCCATGGGATAGGCATCCAACAAAACCTGAAAACCATGGTCCAATTGATATCCATCAACGATGTCCGTTTTTACACGTCCGCCAATACGCTCCGTGGATTCATAAATAGTGGGGGAATACCCTTCCTTTTCCAAGGTAATGGCAGCAATCAAACCACTGACCCCTGCGCCAATAATGGCGATTTTAGTCGATTTCTTTTCCATATGGTAAAAATAGGAAAAGTAATGGGCGATTTAGTAAGGAGATAATAAGATAAACCTAAATACTACTCCTCCGGCGGATGCCCGTTAATATTCTCGTAGACCGAATCAAAATTTTCCCGCAGATATGCATTCAATTTCTTTTGATAGTCATCCTTCAACCAACTCAGGAAATTATGGGTACTTTTACTGATACACTTGGCGTAGACATGGATACGATTGTCAATATCCTCCTTCAACAATTTGGCTAAGGCCAGGGCATCATAGACATCCTCGCTGTTTTCTATACAGATATAGGCATGCTGCTCTATGGAACGCTCCAGAACCACCTTGGAGGACTCGCCAGCCAATGTAGCTTGTTCATAGGTTTCGCGGATATCGAAATAGGTTTCATTGGAGTTTTTGAACTCCTCCTTTATGTCCTCGGATAGGTCGTGCTTGAAACCGGCCTCGATATCCTCATCATCACGGATCCTGTCCATGTAATAATTGGGCGACTTGAAAATAGCCTCCCAATCCAAATCGGCGCCCCACGGTCCAAATCGGTATAAATTATTACCCAAATCGATGACCGTGAATTTAGATTTGTTGTTCAGTACCCGTGAACCCCTACCGATCATTTGGTAGTACAAGGTCAAGGACTTTGTGGCACGGTTCAGGATGATACTCTCAATGGTAGGTTCATCAAAACCGGTGGTCAGAATACTTACCGAAGTCAATATGGCATTTGGGGTTTCCTTGAACCACTTTAAAATCTGCTTTCGCTGCTTTTTCGTCGCGGTATTGTCTAGGTGCATGATGGGCAATCCGGCATTTCTGAACGTATAGTAGACCTGAATGGAAGTTTCTATACCATTATTGAATATCAGCGTCTTTTTATCCTTGGAATGTTTGGTATAGGCTTCCAACAATTTGTTCAACATGGCCGGACTCGTATACAGGTCGGCAGAGGATTTTACGGTATAATCCCCATTGGACCCCACCTCCAAGGAGGTAAGCCCCATGTCATAGTGATAGGTTTCGGCACGGGCCAAAAAATCGTTCTCTATTAGATTTTCAATGGACTCCCCGGGTATCAACTCATCGTAATTGCCGTTCATGGGAGTTTCCTTGTTGGAACTTAACGGCGTTGCCGTAACCCCCAAAATAAAGGAGTTCTCAAAGAATTTGAACAATTTGGTGAAGGAGTTGTAATGGGCCTCGTCGATGATGACCAGACCGACATCGGAAATATCCAATTTATCATCGTTCAAACGGTTGTTCAAGGTCTCCACCATGGCCACATAACAGCTGTACTTTTCCTGATCGTCCAAATTTGCCTTGCTATTGACCACTTTATTCACCACGCCAAAACTAGTAAGCATGTCCGAGGTCTGGTTGCAAAGCTCCACCCTGTGGGTCATGACCAATACCTTTTTGGAATGGTTTTTTAAATACTGACGGACGATTTCCGAAAAGATGACCGTTTTACCACCACCTGTAGGCAATTGGTACAAAAGATGGTAATCCTCACGTTCGTTGTCAAACTTTTCAAAAATTTGTTGGATGGCTCCCTGCTGATAGCTATACAGCTCTTTATCCGTCTTTTTCTCCTGTAACTCGTATACGGTCTCTTGCATGTACTCCTTTTCTTTTGAAGGTTGCAAAGGTACGGTCTTCTATGGCCGAATGCTAATCCATGCGATAAAAAGGGTATCTTTCCGACCAATTGATGCTAAACCGATTCCTTTTCAGATGGATGTCCATTCCCATTTTAAAATGTACAAACCCGTTGGTTTTTTGAGTCAGATGACATCGGGTGAAGCAAGACAAATACGGAACAAGAGGTTCCTGACCGAACTCTATGATTTTCCCGAAGGTACCATGCCCATTGGTCGTTTGGACGAAAAATCCGAAGGGCTGTTATTGCTTACTACCGATGGAAAATTAGCCGATACCATCAATAGCGGCGCAATCGAAAAAGAATACTGGGCACAATTGGACGGTAGCATAGATTCCCTTTCCATTAAAAAGCTTGAGGCTGGTGTCACTATCGGAATATTCGGAAAAAGCTATACCACCAAACCTTGTAGGGTGGAAAAATTAGTAGAAGCCCCTACCCTGCCCGATGCCGATCCAAAATTACGAATCGGACTTCACCGCCCTACATCATGGATTAAAATAATTCTGACCGAAGGAAAGTTTCGGCAAATTCGAAAAATGACGGCTGCAGTGGGTTATCCTACAGTGCGACTCATTCGCGTACGGGTAGGTTCCATTTTATTGGAAGGCATGCAGGAAGGTTCGGTGGAAACAATAGCTGATTTATCAGCCCAACTTCTTAGAGGTAAACCTTGAAAACAGGGTGATTCGTTTTTTCGTATTGATAAAATAGACCCCGGTAAGCAAAATCAGGGCCGCAATGACGGATTGTAAGGTAATCTCCTCCTTTAAAAAATACCAACCCAAAATCATGGCAATGATCGGATTAACATAGGTGGAAGTTGCTACTTTTTCTGGGGACACCACTTTGAGCAGATAGTTAAAAGCCGTAAAAGCTACAATACTGCCCAGCAAGATCAACAAAAGCATAGACCATTTTACGGGCACACTCCAATCAACAGGAGAAATCCACTCCTCCCCAATAAGTGCGCTGATCAAAAACAGTTGTATTCCCCCGGTTAACATTTGGTATCCGGTATTTACGAAGTAATTGGGCGGCAGATCCGCTTTTCCCACAAAAAGACTGCCGTAGGCCCAACTGATCATACAGAAAAATATAAGTATCATTCCTAGAAGCGCACCGTCCTGTGAAATAATCTGTTTTTGGCTCACCAAAAGATATATGCCTATCATGCCCAATCCTACCCCTATAAAGGACATGGGTTGAATTCTTTTATTCTGTAGTATTCGCATCAGCAATAATACCACGAGTGGTTGGGCGGATATCTCAAGGGCGGCAAAACCACTATCCACGAATTTTAATGCCCACACGACTACACCGTTGCCAAAGGTCAAAAATAGAAAACCAGCTATGATGGAGTTACCCAACTGGCGCTTTGTAACTACCAAAGGAATTTTTAAAAATTTGGCGATTAAAAAAATCAGACTGCCCGCCGTAATGAAACGTATACCTGCCAACATGAATGCCGGCAGTTCCGTAACCGCAATTTTATTTAAAAGATACGTACTGCCCCAAATCACGTAAATGGCAAAAAAAGCAAGTAAAATAAGTACCGTATTACGCTTAAGTAAGGTCATTGGGTTATATAAATATTCAAGGTAATTATATTTTCTTGACCCTAACAGCGTTCATACCCTTCATTCCCTTTTCAAGTTCAAAGGAAACCTTGTCGTTTTCAAATATTTCATCAATGAGGCCACTTACATGCACAAAGTACTTCTCATTATTTTCGGAATCAATAATAAATCCAAAACCTTTTGAAGAGTCAAAGAAAGAAACCTTACCATTTCTGACTGGATCAAATTCCTCCGTATCGCTTTCTTCCTTTTTTGGTATTCCCAGCACAATATCTTCTGCATCTATCTCTACCTTCATTGTTGGATCTGGCGGCGTATCCACCAAATTTCCGTTGAAATCAACATAAGCAATGGGGATTCCGGAAGACCCGCTTTCTTTTGAAGCTTGTTTGCGCGCCTCTTTCTTTTTCTGCTTCTCTTCTCTCTTTTTTAATCTCTTTTTTACTTTTTCTGTTTTATTGAAGGTTTGCTGTGATTTTGCCATTCGCGATTTTTAAGTTTCTATTTAATTTTTAATAAAGAAAGAACAGAAGTTTGAGTAGCCTTTTACAAAATTTCATCTCTAGGGTTAAGAGAAAGATTCCAATTATTGGTCGGAGCAAGATTCCTAACTTTTCTTTAAACTACCCCAAAGATAGCATATGTTTTATAATAATATCGGTATTAAGTTTTAGTTCTTAAAGGTCCAATTACAACACTGAATTTAGTTTAGCATATTTTTAACATTTATTTTATTTGATTGATTTTCAATATTTTAATTAAAATATTTCTATTAAATAGTACCTTTTATTACATAGTACTGTAACAAATATAATCCATCTTCGTCTCCTAGATATAAAAGCAATTATCAATTAGTAGTTAGAAAATAAATTAATCAACCCGAAACATATCGGGAAAAAAACGAACAACATGAGAACTTTTATCAGACAATTACCCACGGAAGCTAGAAGACATTCCTTCTTTAGCAATTTTAGAAACAGTAAACGCGTGCATTGGGCCGAGGTTAGAAACCATACCCATTAATCCGGAATTCATCAATCAATCAATTAATCATCAATCAGATCCCGATT
>NZ_VBUK01000016.1:0-55340 GCF_005780245.1 Maribacter aurantiacus
CGCCGATGGTACTGCTATACCAAGTGGGAGAGTAGGTAGCCGCCTTCCTCAAAGCCCCCTTACATAACGTAAGGGGGTTTTTTTTATGCCCAAAAATTTATACTATTTCCTAAGGTCATTACAAATTCTTTTACATTTTTGATTGAACAATCCTGTGTCTTGGATATATGTTTTATATTCCCTATTTAGTATCTTTCTTTTAAAATTAATATTCATGCGAAAATTTCAGTTTTTGTTCGTTGTCGTTCTGGTATTCATGAATTCCGTTAACGCTCAAAATACCAAGATTGCCCTAGTAGGAGGAACTCTTATAGATGGATTTGGGGGCATACCTATTAAGAACAGCGTAATCCTTATTGAAGGAGAATATATTAAGGAGATTGGCAGTGTTGCCACTTTAGAAATTCCTTCTGACTACACTGTGATATCTACTGAAGGAATGAGTGTATTACCAGGACTTTGGGATATGCATGTACATACCATGATCAATGGTCATGCAGATTACACCTATTGGGATAGAACATACCCGCCATTACTGGAGGATGTAATAATGCCTTCATCAGCAGAACAATTACTATTAGCCGGTGTGACAAGTGCCAGGGATTTAGGTGGTCCATTGCAAGAAAGTATTAATGTTAGGGATGCTATCAATAACGGAGAAATACCAGGTGCCACATTATATGTTTCAGGTCCTTTTATCCAGCATGAACCCTATCCCGGCACAGAAGCATTTCGATGGGGAGTAAATGGAATTGAGGATGGTAGAAAAAAGATCAAAAAATTGGCTGATGCCGGTGTGGATGTCATAAAGCTAATCGATCATGATAAAATGACGATGGAAGAAGTAAGGGCAATCGTTGATGAGGCACATAAGCAAGAACTTAAAGTAGTTGCACATGCCCACAGACCGGAAGAAATCAGGAGGGCACTTTTGGCTGGTGCAGATTGCTTTGAACACACTGGTTTATCCTCGGCCCCGGAATATCCGGATGATATCATGCAAATGATCAGGGAACGTACCGCAGATATGAGCCAAGGTCCTTTATTCTGGTGTCCAACTGTGGAAGGATTGTATAACTATGAATACGTCAGGGACAATCAGGAGGAACTTGATAATGACTCTTGGCACCGTGGTTTGCCTGACAGTGTAATTACCGATATCAGAAACAGTTTTGCACATCCCGATCGACTTCCCTATTTTCAATTGACGCCTTCCAGGAAGCCTACCTTGGAAACAAAAATCAAGCAACTCTTGGATGCAGGGGTCGTATTGTTAATAGGAACGGATAGTGGCATCCCCATGAAGTTCCATAGTCAATCAACATGGCATGAATTTGATGTTTGGGTAAATGAGTTTGGAATCGACCCAATGTATGCCATTAGGGCAGCTACCTATTGGCCCGCGTTATGGATGGGCGTTGCCGATAAGGTTGGGACCGTAACTCCTGGTAAATACGCTGATATCATTGCGGTAAAAGGTGATGTTCTTCGTCATATAAACATTTTGCAGGACGTTGACATCGTATTTAAAAAGGGCAAGCAGTACAAATGAATTTGAATCAACTCTTCAAAATAGGAAATCAAGTTACAGAAGAACGTTTAAACTCCTTGTCTCACTTTTGCGGTGTTATTGCCGCTTGTATAGGTCTTATTTTTTTATGGAAAGATAATAATCATAGGTCGGTCTATTCGGAATTTAGTATTGGGGTATATGGTATAAGTCTAATAGTACTTTTTGCGTCTTCGACATCGTATCATTTTGTTGACAATCCTAGTTGGAAAAAACGCCTTCGAATTCTTGACCACATCAATATCTATTATTTGATTGCTGGTACCTATACCCCGGTAGCCTTGATAACTTTGGTAAATGGAAACGGTTGGACCTTATTTTACATTGTATGGGCAATTGCAGCATTGGGAACAGCATTAAAAATTTTTTATACGGGGCGATTTGAATTTATTTCTCTGTTGCTATATCTGGTAATGGGATGGTTGATCGTCTTCGACCTTAAAAATCTTCTTGCAAATTCTACTTCCCTTGGTCTGACTCTTTTGTTTCTTGGAGGCATATTTTATAGTGTTGGAATTATATTTTACGCAATACAAAGAATTCCCTACAATCATTTTATTTGGCATTTGTTCGTTTTGGCTGGTGCCTTTTGTCATTGGTTCTTTTTATATACCGATGTAATCTAATTTTTTAAATAATTGTCTAACTTGAATATTCGATGATTATTCGAAACTATTTTATACTTCTCCTAATTCTTTTTGTCTCATGTAAGAAAGATTATCCTGAAACAGATGTCGACTTGACAGATTACATTTTACAGGATGGATTTAAATTAAAACCCATTGCCTCAGAACCTTTACTCATAGCCCCTGTAGCTATGGATTTTGACAATCGAGGAAGAATTTGGGTCGCCGAAATGAACGGTTATATGAATACTATGGAGGGCAAAGGGGAGGAGTTACCACTGGGAACGATTAAAATTTTGGAGGATAGGGATGGTGATGGCGTTATGGACCATGCCAAAAAGTTTTTGGATAGTTTGAGATTGCCCAGGGCCATCGCCCTTGTATACGGAGGCTTATTATATGCGGACCCCCCCAATCTTTGGTACGTTGAAATACAGAACGACAGACCGATAAATCGCATTTTGGTCGATTCTATGTATGCTCCGGATGGTAATCCGGAACATCAGCCCAATGGACTAATGATGAATGTGGATAACTGGATTTATAATGCTAAATCGCATTTTAGGTATCGTCAAAAAAATGGCAAATGGTTGAAGGAGCCCACTACATTCAGAGGGCAATGGGGAATTACCCATGACAACTTTGGGCGTTTATACTACAATGATAATTCCAGACAATTATTGGGGGATTATGTTTTGCCAAACAGAACTACCCGTAACAAGTTCTTGAAACCAGCCCATAGCGTACATAAATTGCTAACGGAAGACCAGAGGGTGTACCCATTACACGCCAGTTTGGTCAATAGGGGATATGCCGAAGGTATTTTGGATAAGGACAGTTTGTTGGTAGATGTAACCGCAGCTTGTGGACCACTGGTATACAGGGGAGGAATGTTTCCATTGGAATATGACCAGAACGTTTTTGTCTGCGTGCCCGAGGCAAACCTGGTCAAGCGTAATATTTTGGAACTTCATGGCGATAGTACTAGTGCCTATCAGGCTTGGCAAGGAAAGGAGTTTTTAGCGTCGACCGATGAAGGCTTTAGACCCGTAAGCCTATCCAATGGTCCGGATGGGTCTTTGTATATCGTGGATATGCACAGGGGCGTAATTGGTCATCATGCGTATTTGAGTCCATACTTCAAAAAGAAGGCTAAAGAAAAGTCCTTGGATACCATCATCAACAGGGGTAGGATCCTAAAAGTAGAAAGTGAAAATATTTCAATTGCAACCCCAGTAAACCTCGAGACAACTACAGATGAGCAGCTTTTAGAATTTCTAAATCATTCGAACGGTTGGGTCAGGAATCGTGCCCAGCAACTTTTAATAGACCGAAACAAGAAAGGATTGGTGAACTCTTTAGTCAATTTGGTGAAAGAAAAGGAACCCAGTATTTCGCAAATTCATGCCTTATATACGTTGGAAGGAATGGACGCCTTGGATTTTGATCTTTTACTTCAAGTTGCTAAAAATGGCGAAGAACAACTGGTTGCCCATGCTATTGTTTTGCTCGAATCATTCGTAAATAGCAATAATACTGCCGATTTCCTTGAATTGGGGAATGGGATAATCAAGGAAAAAAGTCTATTTAAAGATATGTATTTGGCCAGTTCATTGGGTATTTGGGCGCATGGATCCAAAGAATTGCTAGCGCCTTTGCTTGTGGAGTATAGTATTTTATATAAGGGAAATCCTATCATATCCGAGGCTTTGGTAAGCGGTGCCGAGACGATACTGGAAGATTATAAGGTGATTTTGGACCAAATTGACTTTGATAGGTCATCGGTTTTGTACGAAATGCTAATGGAAAGCATACAAAATAAAGCCGATGCTATTCTAAATCCAATTTACGTAAGTAAGGGATTGAAAGAAGATCCTAGAACCAAGGGTGCAAAAATCTTCAGGCAGATTTGCGCTGCATGTCATGGCATCAACGGAGAGGGAAATGAGGGGCTTGCTCCGCCATTGGTACATTCAGAGTATGTTTCCAAGCCTATTGAGCGCTTGGCATTGATAATTTTAAATGGATTGAAGGGACCCATCCATGTAAATGGAAATCGGTATGAGATGAATCAGGCTATGCCAGGGTTAAAGAATAACGAAACGTTATCGGATAAGGACATAGCAGATGTAATTACCTATGTGAGCAACGCATTTGCGGATAACCCTCAGTGGATTTCGGAAGAAAGTGTAGGTGAATTAAGGAAAATTGAATCCCAGGATGGGAATGAATTTACCGAGGCTGAACTGTTGGAACTCGATTTTGAAAATTAGATGGCTAGGACTTGATTGGACTATCGTCACATTCTAAATCTCCCGTTGCATATAACAATCCATTGAGCAGAAATGAAAGTATGCTAGGGTTTTCATAACTCTGTGGATTATGTGAAGGGGCGGAGTAAAAGACCCTTCCTTTTCCAAACTTTTTTATCCAAGCCAAATAACTTATGTTTTTGGAAACTTCTTTATTTTTTCCTTCTATTTTTTCCGCCTCCATATATAGCAAAGGCTTAAAATCATACTCAAAATAGGCGTTGTCAAAAAAATAGGGTTCGTCCACATGTGCAAAGCCTTCCCCATCAAAGGCTCTTAGAATAGGATGGTCTTTATCCGCCAGTTTGACTTGGATCAACTGCTGTTTGGGATGATAATCAAAACTTCCACCCACCAATTCACTGAATTTTTTGGATTTGTTCAGCATGGTAATGCCACCGTGAAGTACCACCAAACCGTTACCTTGCCGGATGTATTGCAGGAGATTGGTTTCATATTGCTCGGCTTTTGACCAAGCGGCATCGGCATTCAATTCTTTCTTAAAAACGTCGTAGAAAAGATTTCTAAAATCTCTTTCGGAACAATTGTTATTCAATACGATCGCATCAAATTGCTGGATATTTTCCTTGTTGAACATGGCAACATCCTTGGAAGTTGTGATATCAAAATTTTCACTTTTTTCCGCTATACCTTTGATTACGGCCTCGGTGTGTGGAACCGTCCAATGGTCAAACCCGGTGAATAGGCTAAAAATCAACACCTTTTTCCTTTCTTTCAATTTTGGATAATCATTCGGTAATTTGGATACGATGGAATTTGTCCATTCCTGGGTTAAATCGAAAGCTTCCAGATCTTGTGAAGAAACCTCAAGACACAGAAATAGCAAAATAAGGGAATAGACTAAAGTTCTCATACGTTTAAAACTAGGTTAATAACTTGATTCTTAAACATTTCCTATTGTAGAGGCATTTAACTTACCATAACAAATCCCTCTTTGAGGGTTTCATTTATTTATTTGAAATGTATTGGAATATACGTTTGTTTTTTACGAATGTAAGTAATTAAAATTTCTTTATTGAGGCCGCATGATGGGATATGAATTTCGAATATCTTATTTTTAGCGCGAAAAACGTTCGTCCCCGGATTACTGGATTCCGGTGTGTCGTTAAAACTTAATTTACTTAAATGACCGATTTATTTTCCCTAAAAAATAAGATTGTTGCACTTTCTGGAGGAACGGGAACCTTGGGCGGATCTATCGCCAAATACTTGATCGAGCAAGAGGCTCGGGTAATTTTACTGGGAAGGTCAACAAAAAAATTAAGGGATAAAAAAAATGAACTCGATAGCATTTCCCCGGATCGCACATTTACTTTTGAAGTGGATGTTTTAAATGAGGAAGCACTTAACGAAGTTCGGGAGGAGATTGCCCAAAAGTTCGAAACCTTGGATGGGTTGATTAATCTTGCCGGGGGAAATATCCCTGGAGCTACTTTAAGTGCCAATCAGAGTATCTACGACATCGCGATTTCGGATACACAAAAGGTCTTGGATATCAACCTGTTCGGAACGGTCATACCTACCATTGTGTTGAGCGGACTTATGGCTAGACAAGGATACGGTTCCATTATAAATATTTCTTCTATGGCCTCAAAGCAGGCTATTTCAAGGGTTTTGGGCTACTCGATGGCCAAAGCGGGCGTGGATACCTTTACCCAATGGATGGCCAATGAAATGGCTTCCAAATTCACGAACAGGATTCGCGTAAATGCCATCGCTCCTGGTTTTTTTATCGGAAATCAAAATAGAAGCCTTTTGACCAATGAAGATGGCACCTACACGGAGCGCGGAAACAAAATAATCAACAATACGCCCATGGCCCGTTTTGGGGATGCTTCGGAATTAAATGGTATGGTCCATTATTTATTGAGCGAGGCTTCCAGTTTTGTAACGGGTGTGTGTTATGATGTGGATGGTGGTTTTAATTCTTTTTCAGGAGTTTAATGGAATATTTAAAAAAGACATTTAGGTGGTTTGGACCCTCTTTTGGGGTTCGATTGAGCGATATTAGGCAAATAGGTGTAGAAGGTATTGTGGCTGCCTGTCAGGATATACCTTTGGGAGAGGTTTGGCCAATTGAAACCGTAGCATCCCTGAAATCTGAAATTGAAAGTGCCGGATTGGAATGGTCCGTGGTGGAAAGTGTGAACATCCATACTTCCATTAAATATGGTCTTCCGGATAGGGACCGATATATTTCCAATTACATTGAAACGCTTAAGAATTTGGCAAAGAACGATATAAAAGTCGTTTGCTATAATTTTATGCAACTGATCGATTGGACACGTACCAACTTGGATTATAAATTGCCCAATGGGGCATCGGCGTTGCAATACGATCCACTGGCCGCAGCAGCTTTCGATTTGTATATCCTTAAACGCGGAAATGCGGAAAAGGACTATGACGAAGGTTTTTTAAAGGAGGTAGCCTCCTTTTTCAAAAATTTATCGACCGAGGAGATTTCCAAACTCGAAAAGTCCATCCTCGCCGGAATGCCGGGTTCAAGAAAGCTTATCGATTTGAACGAGTTCAAAAAGAACCATGAAATCGTTTTGGGAATCAGTAAACAACAACTTCAGGATAATTTGGCCTATTTTCTAAAAGCTGTGATTCCCGAGGCAGAAAAATTGGGTGTAAAAATGGCCATCCATCCAGACGACCCACCATTTTCGGTATTTGGGGTTCCTAGGATAGTATCTAATTATGAGGAACTCAAGTTTTTGTTGGATGCCTGTCCATCGCCCAGTAATGGATTAACATTTTGTTCCGGTTCCTTGGGGGCCTCTTCCAATAATGATTTGGTGAAGATCATCAAGGATTTTGGGGATAAGATTCACTTTATCCATTTGAGAAACGTTCAAAGAAACGAGAATGGAAGCTTTTATGAGGCCGAACACCTAAACGGTTCCGTTCCTATGCAAAAGGTGATGAAAGCTATTGTTGAGGAACAGTTTAAAAGAAATGAAAAGGGTGGTATAGTTAATATTCCCATGCGACCCGATCACGGCCATGTGCTTTTGGACGATATCCAGAGACAGGACGAGTTTTATTCCGGATATTCCTTAATAGGAAGGGCTATGGGACTTGCCCAATTATCAGGACTTGAAATGGGTATTCGGGAAAGCCTTCTTTAACAAAGGGGTTTGTTTGGGCTAGGGAAACACGGGGTGCTACTTTTCTATCAATGCCTTTTCAAAATAGAACCCTAAAAAAGGAATTCAAGGTTTTAGTATATCCCTAAAATCTTCAAAAAATGCCTCCACATGATTCATGTTTTCATTAAAAAATAACATGGTCTGCAGCCAGGTATTTTTGTTGTGGATGGATACACCTTTAATTTCAACATAAATTCTGGAAATTTCCTTATGGTTTTCCAGCAAGTGGTATTCTTCGAATATTGCACTGGGCCAGTAGTCCTCCAAAAGAACGGATTTCAAGGATAGGAGTTTTTCCCATAACAATATACGTTGTTCAAGGCCTCCCTCTACATCAATGGATACCAAGGCTTTTTTGGAGTCAAAAGTGAATTTAAAGGTCAGCCCCTTTATTTTGGTTTTATAGAGTATCCATTTTTTGGGATATGATTTACCAAAGGAAATCCAGAATTCCTCCCTGAGTCTTCGTGATTCCTCTTTGCTGAACATTAAATAAAATAGGCTATGGTTATTCCAAGTACAATGACCAATAGTTTTCTTAGGTTGAATTTATGTCCTTCTGAACTTTCAAATAGGATTACCGTAGAAATATGGAGTAAAACCCCAATGACAATGGCATTAATGAACATCAGGTTGTCCATTATAAAACCAAAGGATTGCGATAGATAGGTTCCCAAAGGTGTCATCATCGAGAAAAGTAGTATGAACAATGCCGATGCAATTGTTTTCATTTTGGAGTTCAATAAAAAGAAGCTCAGAATTACGGCGATGGCTATCTTGTGGATCAGGATTCCATAGATAATACTGTTGTTTTCGGAAATGGGAATACCCTCCAACAACGAATGTATGGAGAGACTTCCAAAAAGCAACCATGGAAAGTTAGTATCGGTTTTGGACAAATGAACGTGTCCATGCTCCGCACCCTTGGAAAAGAACTCCAGGAATATCTGTAGTAATATCCCCAACATGATAAATATTCCTATACTTTTGGTATTGGAATGCTCGTACACTTCCGGCAGCAATTCAAAAATGGTCAATGCGAGCAAGAACGCCCCGCTAAAGGCCAGTAATAATCTAAAATGCTCCTTTTTTTTGGGTTTGGTAAAGAAAACAAAAACAAAACTTAGCAGTACACCAAGAATTGGCAGAATATAAATCATGTAAAGCAGGGTTTGTTGCCTAATTGAGAATGGCGAATCTTTGCTGCATCAAAATTAACGTATTTTTGTTGTATGCTAAACAATGGGTATGGGGAATAATTTTAGGATGGTAGCCAAAACACTTTTTGGCTTTGAAGAAATATTGGCCAAGGAACTTAGGAACCTTGGTGCAGGAAATGTTGAAATTGGGATTCGCAATGTGGCCTTTGACGGCGATACCGGATTCATGTACAAGGCCAATCTATGCTTGCGGACCGCTATTAAAATTATAAAACCCATCGCCACCTTCTCCGTATTAGGGGAGGATGATCTTTATAAAAAGATTTTTCGGATGGACTGGGCCGAATATTTGTCCGTGGACGATACGTTTGCCATTGATGCCACTGTTTTTTCCGATAATTTCACCCATTCGCTCTATGTTTCCCAAAAGACCAAGGATGCCATTGCCGATAAATTCCGAGAAACGGATGGCAAACGTCCCAATGTGGATGTCAAGAACCCGGACCTAAGAATCAACGTTCATATTCACAAAGATCAATGCAATGTTTCCTTGGATAGTTCCGGGGCCTCCCTGCACCATAGAGGCTACAGGACAGCGACCAATATAGCCCCCATTAATGAAGTCCTTGCTGCCGGAATTCTATTGTTGAGCGGGTGGGACGGCCAGTGTGATTTTATGGATCCTATGTGCGGCAGTGGAACCATGCTGGCGGAGGCGGCCATGATTGCCTGCAATATTCCGGCGAACATCAACCGGAAAGGTTTTGCATTTGAAAAATGGCCCGACTTTGATGCAGATCTTTATGAAAAAATTATCGAGGCAAGTCTCAAAAAGACCAGGGAATTCCATCATAAAATCATCGGAATGGACAAAGCTCCCTCAGCGGTAAGAAAGGCAACGGAGAATATTGAGAATGCAAACCTATCGGATTATATAGAAGTAAAAAGGGATAACTTTTTCAAGACGGAAAAGGAGACGGAAGGACCCTTACACATGTGTTTCAATCCGCCGTACGGCGAACGTTTGGACATCGACATGCAAAACTTTTATGCCTCCATTGGTGATACCTTAAAACAGGGATATCCCGGCACCAACGCATGGATGATTACTTCAAATCTGGATGCCCTGAAATTTGTTGGGCTAAGACCCTCACGCAAAATAAAGGTATTCAACAGTCATTTGGAGTCCCGTTTGGTACATTATGAAATGTATGAGGGAAGTAAGAAGGCGAAATATAATAAAACTGGAAATACAGAGGCATGAGTTTGAAGCAAAAGGCATTGTTGTTCAATTTTTTGGGATTTGCCGTTATTTTCCTCCTATTCCGGTTTGGACTTTCTTATTTATTGGCCATCAAACCGGTATACATTTCGGTACTTTCCGCAGTTTTGGCAATGGTTATTGCCCCAAAATTTGCCGTCGCTAGCATTGAGGGTGTTCCAAAATTGTTGATGAAGTGGATTTTCCTGAAGGGTTTTAAGGAATTGTGATTATTGCTCAGGCTCCAGTTCCTTGGGCTGTTTTTTCTTTTTGTAGAGGGGTAGGAAATAGGAAATGGAATAATTATAGCCTACACCAAACCGGGTACCGTCCGTGACCTTGTTAAAACCTGGAATCCAAAGGTTGGGAAACCGATCGTCCCCACCGTCAGAATTGGAAACCAAAATTCCCAAACGAACACTCGCTCCCAAAAATATATTTGCGAAAAGTTCCACTTTGGTACCAAAAAGTGCCTCTACCCATACGGCGGACCTTCCGGAAAATTCCTCCGCTATGTTGGAGCCTTCTGCAAAATCCGTCGGATTCCAGTACCTGTTGGAATTGAAATATTGATAGTTGTTCAAGGTCTGACTAAAACTGCTAAAAGCCAATCGGCCTCCATAATAGAGCAAATTTTGTTCCCCGTACCAGTTTTCATAGGTATTGTTGTCAAACCCCAATTTGAGGTAGCTTCCGGTTGTGGTGAAATTATATAGGTCTTCCTGTTTTGTCTTGTCTTCCGTACCTAGTTCAGCGGCCAGGTACAGTTTTTCCGTAAGTCTATAATCGGCTACAATTTCAAACCCCGTATAGTTCTCGTCCAAAGTGCTGATCAAGGGCCTACTAAGGTCGATTCCCGCACGCAGTCCGTAAGCCTGTTTATATTCCACGGTATCCTTGGGCTGGGTATCAATGGGTTTGCTTTGGGCAAAACCAAACATCAATCCGGATAGAAATAAGGTATTAATGAAATATTTTAACATGGGTGGAGTCTGAGTTTGTAATATTGGCCCTAACGATTTCTATATCCAAGATCCAATTACCGGAGCCGGATTGTAGGTTGGTCGTAAGACTGTCATAATTGACAATAAATCCGCAGGCACGGGATGTAAAGTCCTCTAGGCGTTCATAATTGAAGGTCAGGGTATCGATATTGCCAGTTTCTTGTCCGCCATCGTTGGTAGCGGAATTGGAAATAATTAAAAATGTGGTTGCATCCGTTTCCGTTCTTAGGGGAATTTGGACGTTGTTCACATTGGACCGATCTGTAAATGTATTTACCGCAGTACTTTGCCCTTCGCCCAAAATGCGCAGGGCGGTGACATTTTTGTTTGCGGTGGGGTTGGCCGCATCAAAAAATTCCAGAACAAGCAACGGGGTATCGCCCTCAACACAAATGTCATCCTTCTCACAGGAAGCCATAAAGACGATACACAATACCGCGAACAAGACCCAACATAACTTCTGCATGCTAATTTTTCTTTTTCAAAAGTACGACATTTTCAACGTGGTGCGTCTGTGGGAACATGTCCACGGGCTGAACCTTCACAACCTCATACCTATCTTTCATCAGCTCAAGGTCCCTGGCCTGGGTAGCACTGTTACAGCTTACATAAACAATACGTTGTGGGGAAATGTTGAGAATTTGTTGCACCACATCTTTGTGCATGCCGTCTCTTGGGGGGTCGGTTATGATGACATCCGGTTTTCCATGTTGTGCAATGAAACTATCGTTGAAGACATTTTTCATATCCCCCACGAAGAAAGCCACATTATCAATATTATTTCGTTTCGCATTTGCTTTGGCATCCAGAATAGCGTCCGGAACGGATTCGATCCCAACGACTTTTTTGGCCTTTTTGGCAACGAATTGGGCTATGGTTCCTGTTCCTGTATAAAGATCATACACAAGTTCGTCACCGGTAAGCATGGCGAAATCCCGGGTTACTTTATAAAGTTCGTAAGCCTGCTCAGAATTTGTCTGATAGAAGGATTTTGCCGTAATCTTAAAGGAAAGGCCTTCCATCTCTTCAAAAATATGGTCCCTTCCTGCAAAACAAATCACTTCTTGGTCGTAAATGGTGTCGTTTTGTTTTGTGTTGACTACGTAGAGCAAGGAAGTAATTTCAGGGAATGTTTCCTTTAAATGATTTAGCAGTAGTTCTGTTTTAGGTTTGTCTTCCTCAAAAAACTGTATCAATACCATCAATTCCCCCGTCGAAGCGGTGCGTATCATGAGGGTCCGCAGCAAACCATATTGATTTCTTGGATTGAAAAAAGTCAGTCCGTTTTTCTGGGCAAATCGTTTGGTTTCTAACCGTATGGCATTGGATGGATCTCGTTGTAGATGGCATTTTTTTATGTCCAGGATCTTGTCCCACATGCCCGGTATATGAAAACCCAGGGCGTTTTTGTTATCGATGTCCTTGTTGGATTGGATTTCATCCATGGTAAGCCACCTGCTGTCCGAAAATGAAAACTCCATTTTGTTCCTATAAAAATAGATGTCCTTGGAGCCTAGAATGGGTTGAATTTCGGGTAGATCCAAATGGCCTATTCGCTTTAAATTGTTCTCAACCTCTTTTTGTTTATAATAAAGCTGGTAATCATAGCCCATATTTTGCCACTTGCATCCGCCACAAACACCAAAATGTTCGCATTCAGGTGCGACCCGCTTTTCCGAGAGGGAGTGGAACGCAACGGCAGTACCCTCAAAATAGCTTTTTCGCTTCTTGTGCGTTTGCACGTCCACCACATCGCCCGGTACGGCGTTATCCAAAAATACGATTCTTCCATCTGAGGCCTTCCCCACGGTTTTCCCCTTGGCACCGGCGTCCACGACTGCTACATTTTCAAAAATGAGTCTCCTTCTGTTCTTTCGCATGCGGCAAAAATAATAGGTTTCTTTGGATTGAAGGTTAGGATAGGCATACTATTAACAAGTGTGTTGACACCCTTCAAAAAAGCTTTAAAATGAATTGGAATATTTGTACTTTTGGAGCTCTACAGGGATGATTTCTCTCCCACGCTGAATTTTCGTTCCGATGCCCATCGGGATAGCGAAAGGATAAAGGTACAGAAGGAATTGCTAAAGTCTTATTTAAAGTAATTTTATCATGTCAGTTTTAGAAAAAATCACTTCTGAAGATGCCATTGCATTGGAGGATAAGTACGGGGCCCACAATTACCATCCGTTACCCGTAGTTTTGAGCAAGGGAGCCGGTGTATATGTGTGGGATGTGGAAGGTAAAAAGTATTACGATTTTCTTTCGGCCTATTCTGCAGTAAACCAAGGGCATTGCCATCCCAAGATTGTTGGGGCCATGATGGAGCAGGCCCAAACCTTAACGCTCACTTCCAGGGCATTTTATAATGACAAATTGGGCGCGTTTGAAAAGTATGCAACGGAAACTTTTGGGTTTGATAAACTCCTGCCCATGAATACAGGTGCCGAAGCCGTAGAGACCGCCTTGAAGATCTCTAGAAAGTGGGGGTATGAGAAGAAACGGATTCCGGAGAACGAAGCTGAAATCATTGTGTGTGAAAACAATTTCCATGGACGGACCACCACGATCATTTCCTTTTCCAATGATCCTATTGCACGAAGGAACTTTGGACCTTATACCAAGGGCTTTCTAAAAATAGCATACGATAACCTGCAGGCCTTGGAGGAAGCTTTGAAAGACAACCCCAATGTAACCGGATTCTTGGTGGAACCTATCCAAGGTGAGGCCGGGGTGTATGTTCCGTCCGATGGGTATTTAAAAAAGGCGAAGGAACTTTGCGAAAGATATAATGTGCTTTTCATTGCCGATGAGGTACAGACAGGCATTGCGCGT
The DNA here is from genome assembly GCF_005780245.1 of Maribacter aurantiacus. NCBI lineage: Bacteria > Pseudomonadati > Bacteroidota > Flavobacteriia > Flavobacteriales > Flavobacteriaceae > Maribacter > Maribacter aurantiacus. The sequence goes on from NZ_VBUK01000016.1 coordinate 13,945, forward strand.
ACGGGCCGACTTTTGGCCACCTGCGGTAATTGCTCCTGTTCAGATAAGCATTGTAGCGGTACTCCAGAGGTAAAACCCGATATTTTAATTTTAGGGAAGGCATTGTCCGGTGGGGCCTATCCTGTTTCCGCTGTATTGGCTAATAACGATATTATGGAGGTCATTAGACCTGGTAATCATGGTAGTACCTTTGGGGGCAACCCAGTGGCCGCTTCCGTTGCCATGGCCGCATTAAATGTCATTAAAGAGGAGCGATTGGCAGAAAATGCCCAAGAACTTGGGGAACTGTTCCGTGCAAAACTGAATGAATTCATCCCCAATTGCGATTTGGTTACTGCGGTGCGGGGTAAGGGCCTTTTGAACGCTATTTTAATCAATGATACCGAAGAAAGCTCCACGGCATGGGATATTTGTATGGCCTTGAAGGAAAACGGTTTATTGGCGAAACCTACGCATGGTAACATCATCCGATTTGCGCCACCACTGGTAATGACCAAAGAACAGCTACTGGATTGTGTCGGCATAATCATCAGAACGTTGTCCGAGTTTAAGAAATAAAAAAATCCCCGAAATTCTTCGGGGATTTTTTTCTCTCGATTCCTATTATTTAAAAATTACCTGATGACATTACAAGGGCTATGATTGCCCCAAAATAAATAATGGTAAAAATCAAATAGATCAAGGCGAGGCCCAATCCAATATAGGAAAGGATCCTTCCTGTTTTTGCATTTTCATATCCGCTGTACGAATTGCCGACTTCAGACCGATATATGTTCTCGGCTTTTTTGGCATTGCTCAGTCCTATAAAACTGAAAATAGCACCAAAAGGACCACAACAGAAAATGGTCAAAACAATGGACAGAATGCCAAAAGTTAGGGCATTACTTGCGCCGGGTAGTGGTTGCATATTCATAGTTGACTACTCTTCAATTCCCCACTGTTCCATCATTTCCCTTTGTTGTTCCATAATGCCGTCCCAACCGATAGTGCTTATTTGGTATATCACGCTACCTATGTAATATACGCTTAAAACAATTCCTATAATGGCCAGAATCTTGCCAATGTTGATGGTCTTAAAGTTGGAGTACAGTTCAGGGTTTTCCTTATAAATCCTTTGTGATTTAAGGGCCAATACCAAGGCTATCACCGCTGGGATGATCCCAAGACCAAAACACCAGCAACAGATAATTCCAAAGATTGATAAAACGATGATCGCTATTTCATTAGGTAATTTTTGTTGTTCCATAATTTTTAAAAGGTTTGGTTAGATAAATTTAAAAAAAAAGTTAATGAATACGGCCGCAGTGCTTATAAACATGAGTGAAAACGTAATATTGGACTCGTGTTTAAAGTTAAACCTATTTCTCACTAGTAAAAACGCGAACAGGGCAATCAAAGGATATATGGCAGGATACATTTTAAAGGCCTCCACAAATTCGCCCTTAAACAAAAACAACAGGGACCGTTGTAATCCGCATCCCGGACAGTCCACACCCAGAAATTGCTTCGTAAAACAGGGAAGCATGTACTTCTCAATGTTGAGTATATATAACAATGCCGATAGTTGCATGGTACGCTTTATTCACAAGCAGAAAATTACCACTATTTTTGGGTAAACAAAATAAAAAATGACGCAATTTGAAATAGGGGATAGGGTAGAGGCAATTGACGATGTCATATCGGGAACCGTGACACAAGTAAGCGGTCATATGGTTACGCTCATGACCAAGGACGGATTCCCCATGCAATTTCAGGACACGGAATTGGTGCTGGTCTCCAATGACATAAGGGTAAGTAATTTTGAGGTGGCCCAGGTAAAGAAGGAAAAAGAGCTTCCCAAAAAAAGAACTAATAAAAAGGTCAAGCCCAAGGAAAGAAACCTACCAAAGATGGAAGTGGACCTACATATTAATCAGTTGGTGAAAAACCCAAAGCCCTTGAGCAATTTTGAAATGTTGAACCTACAACTGGACACTGCGAAAAGGCAGCTTGATTTTGCCATTGGCAAACGCATACAAAAAGTAGTGTTTATACACGGGGTGGGCGAGGGAGTCTTAAAGGAGGAATTGTACTCCTTATTTAGAAAATACGAAAATGTAAAATATTATGATGCCGACTACCAGAAATATGGATTAGGAGCCACCGAAGTATATATCTTTCAGAACTACTGAAAACTACAATTTGGTCGTAACCGTACCGAAATCATTGATGCGTAAGTCTGTAATCCTACTTTCATCTTCGGTTACCAAAGAAATGCCGCTTAGACGTATGGTGTGTTCAAAGGTAACGGAATCCACGGGCGCTGTAGTTATAAAAACGACCCCATCCTGAGCAATGATTTCCTTGGTGACCACAGGTTCAACAGGTGGCACATCGTCACAGAAATAGTTCGAGGAGACCGTGCCCGAGAAGATTCGGTAGGTCACGGAACCCGATTCCGTAATGTTCACGGTAATGTCCTCCGTAGTAGCCTCGTTTTTTATCGCCCCATTGGGCAATTCAAGAATCAGGGCCTCATCCCCATTGATCTTGAACAGCACATTGGCCGAAGTTACAGAGACCCCACCGCAACTTTGCACGGAAGTAATACTATCGAAATCCAGGGTTTCTATTTCCAAATCCCCATCGTCACACGAAAGGAAAAGCGCAAACAGCGCTAAGACAACATACTTTTTCATCCCTCAAATTTAATTGAATTATTGGATATGGCTCAATCGACCCAACACCAATTATGTTTAAATTAACAGGGCCAAGGTTTGGAACCTGGTGTAGAAATAGCATTGATATGATTTATAGTTTTGGCATATCCTCCCCTTATATCAAGGCATTTTCCTTTATTTCAATTATTTTTGCGGCTCTAAAGAAATCTGATTCAGGAAGTCATGAAGCACGTATATCTTGACAATGCCGCTACTACCAAGGTTCGGGACGAAGTAATATCTAAAATGCAGGATGCCTTGGCCAACAATTATGGTAATCCATCCTCTACGCACAGTTACGGTAGAACGGCGAAAACGGCTATTGAAAGCGCCCGTAAAACCATTGCCAAATATATGAATGCGCTACCTTCTGAAATTATATTTACGTCCGGGGGCACGGAGGCGGACAACATGATTTTACGAAGCGCCGTGAAGGACTGCGGGGTAAAGACCATTATCACCTCAAAAATTGAACACCATGCCGTACTGCATACCGTGGAGGAAATGGAACAGTCCGGCTTACTTGATGTTTTGTACGTTCGTTTGGACCAGGTTGGAAATCCAGATTTGGAACATCTACAGGAACTATTGCAAAAGGACTCGGGCAAAAAACTTGTAAGTCTTATGCATGTAAACAATGAAATAGGAAACTTGTTGAATATTAAACAGGTCGCCAAAATGTGTAAGGAACACGGGGCCTTGTTCCATTCGGATTCCGTGCAGTCCATTGGACATTACCCTTGGGATGTAAAAGAAGTCCCGGTCGATTTTCTAGCTGCCGCCGCGCATAAATTTCACGGCCCAAAAGGGATTGGTTTTGCCTTTATTCGCAAGAATTCTGGTCTTAAATGTTTGATATCCGGAGGTTCCCAAGAGCGGGGTTTTAGGGCGGGAACGGAATCCTTCCATAACATCGTAGGCTTGGAAGAGGCATTTGTTTTGGCCTATGATAATCTTGAAAAAGAGCAGTCGTACGTAAAGGAATTAAAAGGGTATTTTGTGGAAAAGATTAAAACCGAGATTCCGGGAGCCAAGTTCAATGGTCTTTCCGGAAGCCTGGAAGAAAGTACCTATACCCTTGCCAATGTCTGTTTGCCCGTATCTCCAGAAAAGGGTTTAATGCTTCTTTTTCATTTGGATATTAAGGGAATTGCCTGTTCCAAGGGAAGCGCTTGCCAGTCCGGAAGTGATTCCGGTTCCCATGTGCTCAACGAAATTTTAAGCGGCGAGGACCTAAAAAAACCTTCTCTAAGGTTCTCGTTTTCAAAGTACAACACCAAAGAGGAAATCGATTACACGATTGGGGTGCTTAAGGAATTTACCCTCCAATAGGCGAAAACCCTTTATTGGCCTCTGTCCCTTTTACGTTCCCGTTCGTACGGGAATTTTCGAATGGCAAGCTTCATCATCCGATCGATCAGGTCATCGGTATTTTTGCCGGTCTTTTTGTTGATTTCCTTTTCGTATTTCCAGAGAAGTTTGCCCGTATCGCCATCACTTATCTTAACTCCGATCCTTCCATAGTCCGCAGCTCCGGAGAAATAATCGGTTATGCTAAAATCCGTGGAAACTCCCTTGGACAATAATACGTTCAAGTCAAGCGTGCCACTGATTATGGCATCTACGCCCAGGATCTCGCTCAGTTGTTTGGTGGTATAGACATCGATATTGCGGTAATCAATATTGTGCTGGGCAAGAATCGCCTTGGTATCCTTAATATTCTGGAAGTCCACCGGAAATTTCTTTTTTTTCTTTCTTTTGGAGAAATAGGTTTCAAAGGCATCCTGAACGGCATATCCCTCTTTTTCCTCCAGGGATTGGATATCTTCTTCGGATGCGTTTTCCCTCAGGTCCAAATTGGTAAGGAAGGGTAGAATGGCCAGCATTTTATGGTCATCGCTCATTTCATCGAAACGAGGGTTTTCATAGATGTTTTTTTGGGCGTTTAAGGCAAAGGCGCAAAACAGGGAAACGTAAAGTATGAATTTCTGCATTTTTCTATATCACAGTCGCATTTGTAATTTCAAGTTAAGAACCCTGGATGTGAGATAGTTGGGTACGGCAAACTCATTTTTACTATCCACGTCCCTTACCCATGTATTGGTTATCGAATTTTGATTGTTGAACAGATTGAAAATTTCAAAACCGACACTCAAATTCTTGAAAGCGTGTAACCAATGGCTTTCGGAAAAGGATTTGTTCTTATCGGCAAAAATATAGGAAATTCCTAAATCGGCACGTTTATAATCTCTTAATCTATTCTGAAAAATATAGGGGTCCGCATAACTGGGGGAACCCCCTGGTACGCCCGTGCTGTACACCAGGTTCAAATACATTTTCAGCTCTGGAATGTTGGGAATGTAATCTTGGAACAGGATCCCCAGTTTCAGCCTTTGGTCCGTTGGTCTTGAAATATAGCCTCTATTGTTCCTATTTTCCTTGGTTTCCATATAGCCCAAGCTTACCCAGGATTCGGTTCCGGGAACAAAGGCGCCGTTGAGCCTTACTTCAGCTCCATACACATAGGCCTTCGCATCGTTATTTGCGCGATATCGAATACGAACATCCTCCAATGTGTAGGGATTCACATCGGTCAATTTTTTAAAATATCCCTCGCTGATCATGGTAAACGGCCGTTCCCAAAGCAAGAAACTATATTCATTCCCAGCAACGATATGAAAGGATTTCTGGGCTTCCACATAGGGATTGATAGTACCCGTGCTATCCCTTAACTCCCTGTAGAAAGGAGGTTGTTGGTAAAGGCCCGTGGCAATTCTGAACAGCATGTCTCGCTTCCAATTCGGTTTTATGGCAATTTGGGCCCTAGGGCTTACAACGGTATGCGATACTTTTTCTACATTCTGTCCACTGACCGTCCAGTGATGGGCGCGTATGCCTAGATTGTAATACAATACGTTGGAGTTCCACGCTGTTTGGGTGCCCATTTGTACAAAACCGGAAAACCGATTAGTCTTAACAAAATTTAGGGCATTAATACTTTGATAGGCCTCCAAAGGCACTAAAAACGGTTCCTCTGGTTGGTTGTTCACAAAAGATGGTCCGGGAGGTCGTACCGAAAACCCTAAGGAATCGATGAATTCAGATTCCCGCAGTTGGTCCCTGATATCCTCATGGGTATATTTTACGCCCCATTCCACATTTGTTTTATCCTTCCAATGGCTGCCCCTGTGGGAAAGATTGACTATGAGTGCGTCCAAATCGTTTCTGGCACGGTTAAACTGGGAACCCACACCGCGACTGTTGGTGGGCTGTCCAAAATTGTCGCTCCCCAAATTACTATCCACTTGGCCCAATAAATAACTCGCAATAACATCCGAGTATTCTTCCTCCGTGGTATGATAAATGGAGCCTAACAATTTTAAGGTGGTATTTTCATTTATAAAGTAGTTTCCCTTAAGGGCTCCCAATGCCGTTGCAAAGCGGTTGTTTTCCCTTCCTTCATAAAAAATGGTCAATGCCCGGGGGTCCGTAATGGTTCCAAAGTTGGTCTGTCTCTGTCTCGGTTCATTTCTATAATTGTTGACCGATATGTTTCCTAAAAAATTTATATTGAACTTGTTGGAAACCTGATAGGTGATAAAACTTTGTAAATCCGTAAAGTTGGGTTGAAGACTTGCCTGAGTCTGGAGACTGTTCAGTAATAGAGAATTGTTTCGATACCGGAAACCCGATGTGCTACTCAGTTTCTTGTTTTTGGAACGTGTGTCCATGGAAACATTGGCCCCTAAAAAGCTAAAGTCACCCGTGAGGTTAAAACTGGTTGGGATTTTGTATTTGATATCCAGTACGGAAGAGAGTTTGTCCCCATATTTCGCCTGAAAACCTCCAGCGGAAAACATGACCTCCTGCACAAGGTCGCTGTTTACAAAACTAAGTCCTTCCTGTTGTGCTGAACGAATTAAAAAAGGTCTATATACCTCAATATCATTGATGTAGACTAGATTCTCATCATAATTTCCCCCACGAACGGAATATTGGGTACTCAATTCATTGTTTGACGTTACGCCAGGCAACAGCTTTAGGATATTCTCCACGCCGGCATTGGCACCAGGTATTTTTCTGATCTTTTCGGGCGAGATGTTCAGGATTTCCATAGGCTTTCTATTGCCAGTGGAAGTAACGGTAACCTCGTCCACTTGCAGCACATCCATTTTTAGAACCGGGTGAAACTCAAAGGTCTCATTCGTATTCAACAATAAATTTTCAAGAATGACCTTTTGGTGGCCAATATGTGAAAAAGTTACGGACGTTTCTAAATCTGAAACCAGTTCCAGAAGATAGAAGCCCGTTTCGTCCGAGAAGGTTCTGGAACTGCCCGATGTAATCTCGACATTGGGCAAGGGGGTGTTCTCCTCATCCAACACAATTCCCGTTATGGAGGCAGTTTGGGCGGCCACAACAGTCCAAAAAAGGACTATTGGGACGAAAATGATGTTCCTAAGCTTCAAAGACTTTAATTTCTGTAAAAAGGTGTGGCCAAGGTACTGGTATTACCCACATTATCAGTAACGGTAACTTCCAGTACACATTGCTTTTTATCCAAAATTGTATCGTCAAAATTATAGGTAAGCGTATTCGTTTTTGGCTCATACTCCATCAATATCCATTCCCCGTTGAGCGTGGCGGAATAACTGTCCACCCCGCTGAGGTCGTCCGAAATATGGACACTGAGATATCTGTAATTGTTCAGCCATTGTTTTTCCTTGAAGTTCTTTGTACGTATGGTAGGAGGAACGGTATCCTTTGCCAAGGTATAGGTGCCCAGGTTTCTAGTCCTTGCCGTAAATGTATTTCCCCGTTTATAGGTGTTCAAATAACTGGGGTTCAACCGTTCATCCAATCTGGCTATGAACAATTGTTTTCGTTCTTCTTCCGGATATTTGTCCACGTCGAAAGTGATGGTAAAGTTTCTGTGCGCTGGAACGGTGTTTCTATGGATGGTAACCGTATCCTGGCCTTTTTTCAAGTCGATGTAAAAATCCTCGTAAAAAGTATTCTCGGGGAAATAGACTTTAGCCCCGCCAAGGTCATAGTTGTTGGGTTTCTTGGCGATAACATAATAATCCGTCCGGTCATCCTCCTTTTCAATTTTTATTTCTTCCTTTTTCCCTTCCACGGGAATGTTGAGGGTAACCTTGTTCCCTTTGAAGTCGGAAATCAGTAGTTGCAGGTTATAGCTCAAACCCTCGCCCACCTCAATAATGCCATTATTATAGAGTTCCTCGTAAATGCTAAGGTAATTTCCAGGCGATTTGAATAATTTTTGGATTCGCTCCCTATAGCGTCCAAGGTGGTCATAGTCGATGAGTGTATTGATATACCTAGTTTCGCCAAAGGAAAAGGATTCAAAATCGTAGGAGCAGTACGTTTTACCGTTTACCGAAAGCGATACGGCGTAGACCCCATTCTTGTTCGCGGCCATATCCAGACGGTCATATCCCACAAAACCGACGCCTATTTTTCCCAGGGCGTTTACGGTGCTCGCCAAAAAGGTGCCGTCCGGTTGCCGACTAAAATTGACCTGGACCTTTTCCCTACTCTGGTTCACTTGCGAATTATCGGAAAGTGGATAAACAAAAAGTTTTTCCAAGGTTGGGTTTGTGGCATCGGGAATATCGATTCCGTAAAGCATTGGATTGGTGGGTTTTTCCGAAATACTGCTGCGAATTTCAAAATGCAGGTGCGGACCAGCGGAACCTCCCGTATTTCCACTGTATGCGATAAGCTCTCCCTTTTCGATTTTTAGTTCGCCATAATCAGGGAAGGCCTCCACTTCAAAGGATTTTTTATCGTACTGTAGTTTTTTTACATATTCCTCTATTCTTGGGGAAAATTTCTGAAGGTGACCGTAAACCGAGGTGTATCCGTTGGGATGCGCTACATACAGCACCTTGCCATAGCCCCAGATGGAAACCTTTATCCTCGTGATAGTACCATCGGCTATACCATATACTGGCAGCCCTTCACGTTGTTGTGTCTTGATATCGATACCCCCATGAAAATGATTGGAGCGAAGTTCACCAAAAGTACCGGCCAAAATAAGCGGGATATCCAACGGGGACCTAAAAGCGTCCTGGGGATAGTTTTCTTGGGTGAAACCAAAAGTGGAAAATAATGATAGGAGTCCAAGGGTAAATTTCTTCATAGCAATGTTACGTTGCTACGAAAATAAATAATAGGCTTCAATTGGAGAAAGCTCCGTATGCCAAAAATGAAATTGGCCCCAATGCTCCTATTTATTGAGGTTGTCCAAATGGCCCCAAGAATATTTCTGAAAAGTATTGCTAAGTCAGCGAACGAATGTTAACTTTGTGTAAATCGCATCGAATTATTGTATGGGCGAATTAATTCAAATCGTTGATTCCTTAGAGAATAAGATTAGCAAGTTGCTCCATAGATTGGAGGTTTTGGACAGGGCTAACAAAACGTTGGAGAATGAATTAAAAAATGTACGGTCCAATCAGGAAAATGCCCGTAAAACGGTGTCTGAATGGGAGGAGAAGTACAATTCGCTCAAACTGGCAAATTCAATGCTTGGCAGTAATACAAACAAAACAGAAGCTAAGCTTAAAATAAATACATTGATAAGGGAGTTGGACTATTGTATAGCACAGCTTTCTGAATAATGTAACATACTATGTCTGAAAAGCTCAAAATAAAGCTCTCCATTGCTGACAGGGTCTATCCATTGACCATTGACCCAAGTCAGGAGGAAGGTTTGAGAAAGGCGGCCAAAAATATTGAACAATTGGCCAAAAAATTTGAGCAGAACTATGCCGTGCGGGATAAGCAGGATGTATTGGCCATGTGCGCCTTGCAGTTTGCCTCCAAAATTGAGCAGAAGGGGATAGAACAGACAAAGGGCACCAAGGAAGCAGAGGAGCGTTTAAAGGCGCTCGCGGAACTGGTAAATTTGCAGCTTGCATCAAAATAAAAACGTTCTTTTAAATACATTAAGTTACTGCCCACATTGGTAATACCTTTTGACGAACTCAACATTAATTAAGTTAAAAAGGGTGAGTTTAGATTGTAAAAGCAGGCCTTACTCGTATAAGGATCCTTGATCAGTCTGTTAGCCCTAAACCTGTTTATCGGAGTTTGTACAAAACTTCTCCAATGTGGGCTTTTTTTTTAAATATAACACTATGGATAGTACAATGATTATTATAGCGGCCATTGTTGGTTTGGCCATCGGTTTTGCCATCGCCAAGTTTATGGAAAAGGGCAAGGCCTCCAAAACCATCGCCAACGCCAAGAAGGATGCTGCCCAAATTTTGAAAGAGGCCAAGATAGAGGGAGAAAACATTAAAAAGGATAAGATACTACAGGCCAAGGAGAAATTCTTGGAGCTTAAGGCGGAACATGAGAAGGTCATCATTGGGAAGGACAAGAAAATAGGGGAGGCGGAAAAAAGGACACGAGACAAGGAGTCTCAAGTGAGTAGCGAACTTGCCAAGAACAAACAGCTCAATTCCCAACTTGAAAACAAGATGAAGGAAGTTGAGCATGCCAAGGAGTTTTTTGAAAAGAAGCAGGCCGAAGTGGATAAGCTCCATAAGAGCCAAGTGCAGCAATTGGAGGTCATTTCCGGTCTTTCCGCTGATGAGGCCAAAAGTCAATTGATCGAGAGTTTGAGGGATACGGCCAAGTCCGATGCTATGGGCTATATACAGACCACGTTGGAAGAGGCCAAACTTACCGCCCAGCAGGAAGCTAGAAAAATTGTTATCAATACCATACAGAGGATTGGAACAGAGGAAGCGGTGGAAAACTGTGTATCCGTTTTCAATATTGAATCGGACGATGTTAAAGGTCGTATCATTGGTAGGGAAGGAAGGAATATACGGGCATTGGAATCAGCTACCGGAGTTGAGATTATTGTAGATGATACACCGGAGGCAATTATTCTATCTTGTTTTGATTCCGTACGAAGGGAAGTGGCCAGATTGTCCTTGCACAAGTTGGTTACCGATGGAAGGATACATCCGGCAAGGATAGAGGAAGTAGTTAAAAAGACGGAGAAGCAGATAGAGGCCGAAATTGTTGAAATTGGGAAACGTACGGTTATCGATTTGGGTATCCATGGGCTACATCCAGAATTGATCAAAGCCGTGGGAAGGATGAAATATCGTTCCTCTTACGGGCAGAACTTGTTGCAGCATTCCCGCGAGGTTGCGAAACTTTGTGGCGTTATGGCATCCGAATTGGGCTTAAACCCAAAAATTGCCAAAAGGGCCGGTTTGTTGCATGACATTGGAAAGGTGCCCAACACGGAGGCCGAAGTTGAAACGCCTCATGCTATATTGGGTATGCAGTGGGCCGAGAAATACGGTGAAAAACCAGAGGTATGTAATGCTATTGGCGCCCACCATGATGAAATTGAAATGAAGACCCTTATATCGCCGATCGTTCAGGTATGCGATGCCATTAGTGGTGCGCGTCCAGGAGCAAGAAGACAGGTCCTGGATTCCTACATTCAACGTTTGAAGGATTTAGAGGAGATAGCCTTTGGTTTTGGCGGTGTTCAGAAAGCTTATGCCATCCAGGCCGGGCGTGAGCTACGGGTAATTGTGGAGAGTGAAAAGGTCAGCGATGAAAAGGCCGCACAATTGTCCTTTGAAATTTCACAGAAAATACAAACGGATATGACCTATCCAGGTCAGGTAAAGGTAACGGTGATACGGGAAACAAGGGCCGTGAACGTTGCCAAATAAATCGGCAAGGAGGCTATAATGCCTCCTTTTTACTTTTGTGATTCCCTGTTAATCCATAGCAATAGGGAATTTTTTTCTTCAAGTGTGAGGACGTTATTTTTTCCTTTGGGCATTTTGTTTTTTACAAAGACCTGCTCATTGATTTTAGACACCAGACCGTTCATGTTATCCAATGTAAAGTGATCAAGCCTTTTCCTAGTCATATGGCAGAAATTACATTTGGAATCCAAAACGTAAAAGGCCTTGTTTTGAATGGGATCCTGTGGCTCAACCGAAATGGGTAATTCCGAGGGTCCGGTTAGAGCATCAAAACTAAAATGTATTCGGTCGTTGTAGAAAAAGTGAACCCAAATTAACAATGGAAAAATAAAAACCTTGCTTTTCACCATTATGTATAATTCTAATGGAAAAAATCCTTGAGGCCGTCCAAAATGCTTTGCACGGCATAAGAGGCCAAAATTAGTCCCATAATCTTACTGATTACCGTAATGCCATATTCACCGATTCTTCTTTGTACTATGTTGGCGGCAAGTAACAACAAGCAGGTTAAAAATATGACTACCAAAACCAAAACGGTAGTTATTACTTGCTGATTCAGAGCGTATTTGTGATTGTCAGTCATCAAAACAACGGCCATGATAGCACCAGGGGAAGCGATGCTTGGTATTGCCACCGGGAAGATAGTAACATGTTTGTAATCCGAGATTAAATGCTTTTCCGATTCTGGTTTACCGTCGCCAAAAATCATGGTCAAGGCAAAGAGAAACAAAATAACGCCACCCGAAACTTGAAAGGCATCTAGTGAAATCTCCATGCCTTCAAGAATAAGTTGGCCAATGACGATGAAGAACAATAATATGAAGAAGGCGACAATGCAGGCTCTTACTGCAATCTTTCTCTTATGAAGCCTGTCAAAGTGTTTGGTGGCCTCCAAATAGACGGGAACTGAACCTATTGGGTCAATTACTGCAAAAAGAAAAAGGATGGTAGTGATTATTTCCTTCACATCATTTTATTTGGTGTCCTTGGGTAGTAAATGATAAACCTTGCTGTCCATAGGTTGAAATCATTACTGCTTCAAAAATAGGGTAGGTGCTCTCAGGTTCAATTGCCCAATCGAAAATAAAATTAGCTCCAGTGCCCCCCTTTTTATCAAATTCCGCAATGACTATTTCCAACGTTTCCAATTCGGAAATTTCTATAGGTTTGTTGATATAGGAATGTATTTTATTTCCGTGGGTGTCAAAATAGTCGGCTTTTAAAAGATAGAGCTTCCTTTTGTCATCTGTATTGCGCATGCTTACGGTCGCCGTTAAATCAATGGAGGTATGCTCCGTGTAACTGTATATCTGTGAATAAACGGATAAGTAAGTGCTTCCGGTAAGCAATGAATCTTTTTGGACAAGATTTACTTCCTTACTGCTCCAATCAATTTTGGACAAAGGTTCCTCGGTTCTTTCCTTACCGGAATTACAGCTGATAAGTCCAACGAAAAAAAGAAGCATTAAACTAACTATTCGGATTTTCATATCCCGTATTTTTTTGGTGGAACAGTGAAGTGTATAACCATAAAGAACTGTAAAACAGGAAGTATTGGATTATTCCTCTTCAGGGGCGTCGTTAGCTTCTTCGGCATCCTCCTTTTCCAAGTTGTTCCTTAAGATATTCAACTTCTTAAGTTTCGTTTTCCAGGAGTCCAAGGCTTCCTTATGTTTTTCAACCCGGTTGATTACATCTTGGACCAATGGATTGTTTTCGGAATCGTCTGAAAAAAACTGTAGGTTATTCTCAAGCTGTATTATTTCGTTTTTGCTTTCCTCGATTTTTTTCTTGATAAAGCTACGTTCCTTTTGAATGGCTATTTCTTGGTTGTCCTCTTCCTTGAGCTTTTGAATTTTATTTCCATATTTCAACAACTCCGATTCTTGGGGGCTTACCTTTAATTTATTGAACAGGGCGTCGACTATTTTATGAAACTTTTGATTGATGTTTTTTTGTTTGAAGGGAACATGGCCAATGACCTTCCATTCCTCCAGCATTTTTTGGATTTCCTTTATGTCGCTTTCCTTTTTACCGCTCAGTTTGAAATCCTTTAGGCTTGCAAGGATGGCCTCTTTTTTATTGAGGTTCTCCATCTCCTCCTTATAGGAATCATTTTTGGAGGCATGTAATCTATCAAAATAATGGTTACAGGCAGTCTTGAAATCCTTCCAAAGTTTATCCGAATATTTTCTGGGGACATGACCAATTTTTTTCCACTCGCTTTGAATGCGTTTCATTTCATTGGTCGCGGTTTCAAAATCCTCACTGTCCTTGAGAGAAACCGCTATATCCAATAAGGCCCTCTTTTTGTCCAAATTGTCCTGTTGGTCCTTTTTAAGGTTTTTATAAAACGCGTTCTTGTTTCGGTTAAAGGAACGCACCGCATTCTTAAAGGAACTCCATGTCTTATCATTTTCTTTTTGGGGGACCTTTCCCGCCTTAAAGAAGAGTTCCCTAAGTTCTTCCAGATGCTTGATCTGCTTTTGGATGCCCCTGTGATTGTTGGCCACATTTTCCGAAAGCTTAACAATTTCCTGGATTATTTCGTTTTTCCTTTCCAGATTTTTCTCGCTTAGTTTGTCCAGTTCCTTAAAATACTCCTGCCTTCTTTCATGAATGGCCTTGGTAGCACCGCTAAAACGCTCCCATACTTCTTCCCTATGTTCCTTGCCCACGGGTCCAATGTCCTCTTTCCAAATCTTGTGCAGCACCTGTAGTTCCCTAAAGGCTTTGTTGAGGTCCGGCTCCACGGCAAGGGCTTCGGCACGCTCCACTATTTTTAGCTTTTCCTCCAGATTATGTTTGAAGTCCAGATCTCTGAGTTCCCGGTTCAGGTGAAGGAAATCATAAAAAATCTCGATATGGTGGTGGTAGGTGCGCCACACATTGTTGTACTCGGCTCTGGGGACCGGACCGGCATTTCGCCAATTTTCCTGAATCTCCTTAAAGGTTTTGTACGTGGTGTTCATATCCTCTTCCACGTTTACCAGACCTTTCAAGCTCTCTATAAGTTCCAATCTATACGCCAAATTTTCCTTATGGCTTTTCTCAAGGTTCTTGTAATACTGGTTTCGCTTTTCCTTGTAATCCGTATATACCTCGTTGAACTGACGCTTGGTAACGGAATTGTACCGAAAGTCGATTTCATTGCCTCCATTGGCCACGAAATCCTCTTTTTTCTGTTCGATAAAATCCTGAAACTTCAGATTGAATTCGTCCTTAATGGTGTCCACATGCTTCCTAATGGCCTGTACTTTCTCGTTCCTGACCAATTTTTGAAGTTCACCAACGAGATTTTCCATGGACATGGAATGGTAATCCAAAAACGGAATTTCATGTCGCTTTTGGGTTTCCGTATCCTCGGCATCTTCGGCGTTGCTTTCATCGATTTCGTCCTGGACATCCACCTCTTTTTCGGAGGCTTCCTCTACCGATTCGGTATGTGTCTCTTCCGATTCATTCGCTACAAGGGGTTCATTTTCAGCATTGTCGGTTCTTTCCTCGGTAGGTTCTTCTAGAATGGAATTATCGGCCTTTACAACTTCGGTCTTTTCCTCGGCTACGTTTTCTTCGGTTATTTTTTTCTCGTTTTCTTCAGACATCATGGAAAATTAGGTGTCTACAAGATAGTGACAACCTAAATAACTGCAAAGTTTATGGGTTTTCTTTTTGTGGGCCTAGAATACACCTATGGTTATGCTAAATGTAACATAGTTAAAACCATAGTGTTGGAAAACGATTATGGAAACCAATCAATAGTCCTTTGCGTTCCAGATTTCCCAAGCGCGTTCGGCCTGTAGTTCCAACATTTTCAATCCGTTCAATATGACAGCGCCTTGGGCTTCCCCCAATCGTAGAAATTCCGTTTTTTCCGGATTGTAGATTAAATCGAACAGGAGGTGTTTTGGTCCCAAATAGGCATAGGGTAGGGCAGGTTTGTCCGTTATATTGGGGAAAGTACCCAAAGGAGTACAGTTTATGATCAACAAATGCTCTTTTATAATTTCTTCCGATAGCTCTTCGTAGGTAAAATCACCCGACTTTGATTTTCGTGAAACAAATGAAAACTGGATGCCTAATTGCTTAAGCACAAAGGCAATGGCCTTGGATGCGCCACCTGTTCCCAATATCAATGCTTTTTTGTGGTAGGTTTTGAGAAAAGGTTCCAAGGATCTTTGAAAACCATAGGCATCGGTATTGTATCCCTTTAAATGATTTCCCCGGATTTTTATGGTATTTACCGCGCCTATTTCCGCTGCCGATGCATCAAGGGCATCCAAAAATGGAAGCACTTCCCGCTTGTAGGGAATGGTAACATTTAAGCCGATGAGATTTTCGGTGTTGGAAATGACCGATTCAAAGTCCGCTATCGACGGGATATCGAAGTTTTCATACCGATGGCTGTCCAGACCAAGGGCCTCGAACTTTTTTGAAAAATAACCTCTTGAAAAGGAATAGGAGATATTTCTACCCACCAACCCGAATCTATGCAAACCGTTTCCTGTTTTTTCCATACCAATCCAAAAGTAACAAAATACCAACACCCACAACTATGAAGAAGAAGGCCCACCAGGTTTCGGTCAACCCAAGATCTGGAAGATAGCGTTCGTAGTTCATGATGATTTCTTTTCCGTTAGAGTCCAAAAGAATAGTACCATCTGCATCCTCCTTAAAAATTGTTTTTTTCCAAGGCCATACTACGCCCAAAGACCCCGTTATAAACCCTAGAATTACGGCGGTTGAAATATGTTTGTAATGTTTGAGCACATAACTGAGAATATGGGACAAGGTTACCAATCCGGCCGCGGAGCCCAAGGTGAATACCGCAAGAATCTTCAATGTCCTAAGGCGTTCCGCATTGGAAACGAAACTAAAATCCCCCACAAACACCTCTGAAAAAGTGTCGTAGAGAGCGTTTACGGAATCTACCAGAAGCAAAACGTAATTACCTAGCAAAATCAGGATGAACGAACCCGATAATCCGGGAAGTGTCATACCCGATACACTGATCATGCCACAGAAAAAAATGAACAACAGATTGTCGTTTTCCTTTGCGGGACTCAAAAAACTAATGGCCACGCCTACGGCAAGCCCCAATAGGGCGGCTGGAACCGTTTTTTTTGTCCAATGCCCAAAATCCTTTCCAATGTAATAAATGGACCCTATGATCATCCCGAAGAAAGCCGCCCAAACATAAAGTTCCTTTTTGACCAAAAAATAATCGAGCACTTTTGAAACACTGAAATAGCTCACTAACATCCCGAAAATTAGGAGCGAAAGGAAAGAGCCGTTTATATATCTGTAAAAACTTTTGAACCTACCAGCGATCAGAAGCTTAAAAGCCTTGATATTTACCTTTTGGAGGGAATAAATGAATTCTTCGTAGAATCCGGCAACGAAGGCCACAATACCGCCGGACACTCCGGGCACTTTATTGGCGGCGCCCATACATAGTCCTTTGACCACTAAAAATAGTTTGTCCAGTAAAGTTCTAGTATCGCTCATTTGGGACCTTGCCTATTTTTTGGAAGCTGTTCTTTCCAAGATAAAAATAAGGGAAAATCCTATGAGGGCCGCAAGGATGGCATATAATATTTGGGGATCACCCTCATAGTTGAAAGGGGAAGTATTGGTGTCGATAACCACGGTTTTTTCTCCAAAAACCCTAGTTTCCAAGATGCGCTTCCATGGCCAAATTTTATTGAGGGATCCTAGAATGAAACCCGTTAATATTGCCAAGGTCAAATTCTTATAATGGGTGAACATCCACTTTAGCAATCTTGCAAAACTCAACAGCCCGAAGACAGCCCCCAGACCCACAGTGATGATTATTGCAAAATCTTTTTCATGTACCGCATCCAATATGGTTTTGTAGGACCCTAAAAGCACTAAAATGAAGGCTCCTGAAATTCCGGGTAAAATCATTGCACATACGGCCAAAGCTCCAGAAAGAAAAAGATACGGAAGGCTGTCAATATTATCGCTTGGTGGGAGGGTGGTAATGTAAAATGCAACAAAGGCTCCCAATATCATGGCAAAAACGATTCCAAGATTCCATCGTTTGATTTCCTTGCCCACAAAAAAAACACTGGCCAGCACCAATCCAAAAAAGAAGGACCATAGCAAAATGGGCTCGTTTTCCAATAACCAACTTACCAAGGTCGCCAGTGAAAAAAGGCTTATAAAAATGCCGATGAATAGTGCCAATAGAAAATTTCCGTTCATGGATTTCCAAACGGCCTTAAAACCATCCTCTTTCCACGTATTTAATAATCCAAGATTAATATTGTTGATGGCTGTAATCAACTCTTCGTAAATCCCTGAAATAAAGGCAATGGTGCCGCCGGAAACGCCGGGTACTACATCGGCCGCCCCCATGGCCATTCCCTTAAGTGTTATGAATAGGTAGTCTATTAAATTTCTATTTCCCATACAATTTTGGAGTGAAACGTCAAGAAGCTTTTTTGTAGTTCGCTAAAATAGTATTAATCCACTCTGAATTGCTGTATTGGGGAAATTGTTTGTTAAAAAGTTGGAGTTGTTTTCGTTTTTTGTCCAGTTTCAGGGCATCCAGAAGGCATATTCTGGCATTGATAAAATCTTTAATGATTAGGTTAAACCCAACCGATTTATAAATAATTTTCAAATTTTTTGGATAAAACTCCCTTCCTTGCGCCAGGATTTGCAAGGCGGACAGTGTGTCTCCGTTAAAATGCGCTACATCGGCCCATTTCAACCACGTGTCCAATTCATAATTTCCCAGATCTACCACCTGCTTGTAAGCGAAATCTGCTTGGTCGTAATTTTCCAAGGCG
Source organism: Maribacter aurantiacus (assembly GCF_005780245.1). NCBI lineage: Bacteria > Pseudomonadati > Bacteroidota > Flavobacteriia > Flavobacteriales > Flavobacteriaceae > Maribacter > Maribacter aurantiacus. Next base: position 32,236 of record NZ_VBUK01000016.1, read on the forward strand.
TAGTTGATATTGGCACATTTCTTCCAATACAAAGGATTTTCCCCGTCAATGTTCAACGCCTTGTTTATGTAATAAAGGGCCTTCTCGTAATTCTTATTGTTGTAATAAAAATTGGTAATTGCCAACCAGCCTTTATCCAACAAAGGATCTTCGTGTACGGTTTGGTAGAAATAGTATTTGGCCATTTCCTTGTTCTTCAACTTTTCATAGCACTTACCAATACGTAGGAATGCATGGGAAGTGGGATCCTCAATATTGATGGTGGTCTCGTAATTCTCTATGGCCTCCTTGTATTTCCCTAGTTTCTCCAGCACTTTTCCTTTTTCAAAGTAGGCCCCTATGAAGGTGTCATCGGAGATTATGGCAAAATCGAATGCCGTTAGGGCCTCGGGGAACATACGCTTTTCGTAGTACTGCTTGCCCAATTGGTGCCAAGCAACTTGACAATATGGGTTTTTGTCCAGGTATTCGTTGAGGTAATAAATAGCCCCGTCGTAGTCTTCCAAAAATTCAAAGCAATAAATGACATTGTAGAGCGACGAATAATCCTCGTTATCGAATTCAACACAGCGCATAAAGCTTTCCTTCGCCAATTTAAAATCGTCCATGAACAAATATTCCATGCCTAAGAGGGAATAAATGTCAAAAGAATCGGTCGTTAGTTCCAAAGCCTTTTGCAATAGGGAAACCGCTGCCGCGTGATTGTCCTTTTTTGAAAAGATATTCGCCCTTTGGATGTAGATTTCCTCATTGTTCCTATCCAACATCTCCAGTTCGTCCAATAATTTTTCGGCGTTTTCCAAATGGTTTTCAAACACCATGACCTCCACTTGCAAAAGTTTCAGTTCAATGGAACATGGATGCTGTTGTAAACCTATTTTAATACCTTTTTTGGCTAGGGAAATCTTACCGTTGTTCAGGTAGTGGTGCACTATGTCCTCAAAGTCCTCCGCGTCAAAAAAATAGACGTCATCGGTCTTAAGCATAGATTCAAACTTGGTAATGGGCTTGTCAGGTCTTTCGTTAGATTCTAACGCCATAGGAACGTTTTGGTTAAACTATGGATTTAAAATTAAACTTTTGTTGATGCTTAGTACCCCAAATAGGCGGTATATTATTAACAAATTAGTTAACAAAATATTGTCAGATTCCGTCAAGAATGTCAAGAATAACCCTACATCCCTTGCGGATTTCATCCATGGAAATGGTCAATGGAGGAGAAATACGTACGGCCCTTTTTTCAAACAACAACCAAAATAAAATCAGGTTTTTCTCTTTGGCTTCTAGCACCAATTGATCGGCTATTTCCGGAGTTTTCATAATCAATGTCAACATGAGTCCCTTTCCGCGTATCTCCTTGATTTTGGGATGTTTTAAACATTCCCTGAACAGTTTTTCCTTTTCCAGGGTATCTTCGATCAAGGTCGTTTGCAAAAGGGTTTTGAGCGTCGCCAAACTTGCGGCGGCTATCACTGGATTTCCTCCAAAAGTGGTAATGTGTCCCATCTTGGGACCGTCGCTCAAGGTATCCATGATGGTCTTGCTTGCAATAAAGGCACCTACGGGCAAGCCCGATGCCATTCCCTTGCCTATTACTAGAATATCGGGTTCACAATCAAAATGTTCAAAAGCGAAAAGTTTGCCCGTCCGGCCAAAACCGGGCTGAATCTCGTCCAGAATCAATAAAGCTCCAACTTCTTTACATCGGTTTCTGATTTTTTTGAGATAGTTGTTTTTTGGCAAAATAAAACCCGCTCCTCCTTGGATGGTTTCCAGCACCACACAGGCCGTTTTTTCCGTGATGAGATCAATATCCTTCAAATTATTGAACCGGATATGGTGCACATCCGGTAACAAAGGTCTAAAAGGGGCCTTACGTTCCTCATAGTCCATTAGGCTAAGACTACCCATGGTATTGCCATGGTAGGCGTTATGGGCGGCAATAATCTGTGACCGACCCATATAGCGTCTGGCCAATTTAAGGGCTCCTTCCATAGCCTCAGTTCCGGAATTCACCAAATAGGTCACTTCCAGGTTCGCAGGTAGCTGTTGTTGCAATAATTTGACGTATTCCGTGGCAGGGGATTGGATATACTCCCCGTACACCATTACGTGCATATACTTCTGTGCCTGTTTTTGAATGGCCGCTACAACGGCTGGGTGGCAATGCCCCAGACTGCAGGCAGATACCCCGGCAACAAAATCCAGATGGGCATTTCCGGCAACATCGTAAATATAGCTCCCCTTGGCGTGTGAAATTTCAATCCCCAACGGATATAGGGAAGTCTGTGCCTGATATTTGAGAAAATCCTCTTTCATGAATGGGGTCGATTATTTTCTCGAAGCATCTTTTTGCCGGGGATCCGTAGCCTTGGTATTGGGAAGATTGTTCACGGGATCGCTCTCATTTTTGCTCCGCTCTTCTTCTTCGGCATCTATGTCAATGGGATTGTCAATTCCCCGAATCTTGACCAACTCAATGTTGTTATCGTCCTCATCAAAGATGTCGTCCTTGGTCATGATGCGTTCATCGCCGCGCCAAATAAAGCCTTGGAGTTTTCTACTGTTTTCGGGTAGTTCCGCTTCCGTGTAGATGGTTCCATCGGGATTGGTAAAAAACGTGAGGTCCTCCACATCGTTATTGGCCATGGTTATTCTGATGGCACTACAGACTGTTTTGTCAATGCCAATAAGCTCATCGTCATCGTTGTACATGTAATAGATAACTTCCGTGTTCTGTACCAGGTCAATGATCTTTAATTCGTTTTCCACAAACTGACCGTAAAGATTGATGCCCTTCGCCTGATTATACCCTTTTTTACTGATGCTGTCCAGAGAAATGACAAAGGCATTTTGTAAAACTTTTAATGAATCCAACTTTTCCGTTTCCAAGTTGGAAATAAGATGGATACTGTCGCCTGTCATCTGGTTGGCCCCGTTCCATAAAATGGGATTTTTAATCAGTTGGGTGATACCTGTTTTCTCTTCGGAATGGATGGAATCACACTTACCGCTAAGGTCTTTTTTGAAAAACTTGGCGTTCCTAAACGCACGTGTGATCCGTGCTTCCGGTTTCCCGGTAACCATCAAGGTATCGCCATGGACATACAGCGAATCCAGTTCTTGTACCAAAATAGAGACAGCCCTTTTTGTCGCAAAAACCGAATCTTTCGCTTTATGGACTTCCGCATAATGGGCCCTTATCACGCCATTGTTTATGGTATCCGTAACGGTGATGTTGTTGGTGGCTGATGCGAATTCCCTGGCCTTGTTAAAATAAACGCTATCCCCCTCTACGATGCGATTGTTATAATTGATTTTGGTATTTTTTATGCCGTAACCACTCTCCACCTTGGTGTCGTAAAACCCCCGTTCACAGTAAATTTTATAGGTTTCCCCAACAATGGTGGACGGCCCATACATATAGGCATTTTTGGAAGTCGTGTAATAATCCAGTTGCTCCGAATCCAAAATATATTCAGGATTGTCAATATGAACGCTGTCCAAGAACTGATACTTTTTCTGTTCCATGAAATACCGACCGATTCTGCTGGTTAGGGTATTGGCCGAATCTATTACCGTACCATTATCCTGATAGTAGGCCTCTTGCTTGATTCGGTCCAACCGAAGCGTATCGGTTCGAAGGGTCATATCGGCGTTTTTTAACACGACATTGCCCCAAGCCTTGGCCAATTTTTCATCACCCTGATAGTTGATTTTTTTGGCCGTCATTTCCACGGAATCGCCCTGTTTTAAAAGCACGTTTCCTATGGCTTCCAACCGATTTTCACGTTGAAAATAAATGGCCACGTCACACCATAGGTCGGCCCCTTGGTGTTCAAATTGGACCTGTCTTTCATCCTTGCTAAAAATAGAGGCACCGGGATATTCGGTTTCGTTTTTGGTGAAGTTGGCCCCATAAACAATATTGATTTGTTTAGGTTCCTCTGGGGGTTCCTGCGCAAAAACGCATATGCTTACAAAAAGGAACAAGGTTCCCAATACGGTACTACGCAACACAAATTTTTTTTCAAAAATAGGATTTTTAGCGGTGGCCGGCACATCCTTAGCATTCTTTTAGGAAACCTTGATGCCTATTCGTTTCCTTTGGGCACCAATTTCGAAACTCGGTTTTCCAATATTAGCTGGACTATTTTTGTACCGGTTTCTCGCCATTAGTGTATGAGTTTTGGCTTTTGGTTCAATTTGTACTTTTGGCCAAATCCGGAATTGTTGGGTTCATAGGGACTCGCCAAGGTAACGTTCACCCCATCCTCAGGAATCTTATCCTCTTTCCCCAATGCCCAAAAAATTCCGTTCATGGCAATTTTGCGCACCTGCGGAAGTTTAAAATCATAAGGGTGGCCCAAGGTGGTAAAAAATACGCGCCCTGCTTTCCCACTGTTACCGGTATAACTTTTGGTCCAGGCTACGGGGTTGGTCAGTGGAAATTTATCCAAATTTCCATCTATTTCATGTTGGGACTTGGTGGAGTATCCTTTTAGAATAGGTTTTGAGTCGCCATATAAACTCCAATCCCCACCATCCACATGATAGAGCCAGGAATATGCCTCAAAAGGTTTAAACCCGTTGAGGATGGCATTACTGGAATCGATGGCGGATATATTCGTAACGGGAAATTTGCCGTCGTCAAAATGACCGTGGTGGGTAATCCATTGCTGACCGAATACTTTGGTAGGCCATTCATTGTTCCAGTATTCCAAGGTTGGATCATCGTATTTGAAGGCGTGGGTCGATGTTCTAAAGCCTACGATCGGCTTTCCGGATTCCACATAGTTTGAAATGTAATCCCGTTCTTCTTTGGGCAATTGCCTGTATCGGGTAAAGATCACCATTAAATCTGCATCTTCCAATGCTTCCAAATTTGAAATATGGTCCAATCTGTTGGGGTCTATAGTCCCAGTGGAGTCCAAAGCATAACAAACAGTGACCTTGGCGTTCAATTCCCTTTTAGCTATGGCCGCCAGCATGGGCATGGATTCTTCGGAGCGATATTCCTCGTCCCCGGTTACGAACACGATATGTGGGGGATTTTCAGTTTTCTTTTGTGCCAATTGGGGCTCCTTTTTTTCCTCCTTGCAGGCGAAGGCCAGTATCACAAAAGCAAATACCATTAAGTGTCTGAAATTGAATCGTTCTTTCATACTTTTAAAATTAGGTTTAGAGCTTCATTTTTAAACATTTCCTTTTGTAGAGGTATTTAACTTACCATAACAAATCCCTCGATGAGGGTTTCATGGTCTTCATTTAAATACTATTTCATAGGATGTTCCTTCAACAATTCATCCGGGGTGTAAAAATCGTTTCGGTCTTTGGTGGCTTCCCTGACACGTTGTACCGTTTCGGGTTGCACGACAGACGCTTTGTTTCCAAATGCATTGCGAACATAGGTCAGTACCGCCGCGATTTCCTCATCGTTCAATAGACCTTTAAAAGGCATCATAGGAACCTGACCGTCATAGTGATTGCCCATGACGTCCATGGGCCCGTACAGGCCATGTAAAGCCAATTTAATAAGTCTTTCTTCATCGCCGGTAACCCATTGTTGATTTACCAAAGTTGGATAGCCAGCCTGTTGAAGACCGGTACCACTTTCTTGGTGGCAGGTAATGCAATAGCCCTCCGTTTCATAAATTTTCTTTCCTTGGGCAAACACCTTTAAATCCTCCCCTTCAAGCGTAGTGATGAGGTTTTCTTCTTCTGTGGTGTCCAAGAAGTTACCGGTAAGTCTTGTTTCGGCGAACTTATAGGAATCTTCCATCCATGTGTCTAAAGGATGTTGACCCGCAATTTCCAGAATTTCCAATCCTTTCTCTTTTGGTAACCAGGAGGCGGCCGTTATCGCTTCCAAGCGTACACGGCCATGTGCATCGGCAGCCGCTGTCTTTAAAAGTTCCTGTGCATTGTCCAGTTGATGTCCCATATATCTGAGAACGCGTACCGAGGCTGCCCTGACCCTATGGTCCTGCGATTGCAGCAGGCTTTCAAGCAGGCTTTTGTCCACCTTGTTCAGTCCCCAGGTTACCCACAAGGCTTCCAATCTGTGGTGTTCAAAATTTTCCTCCGATGCATCTAGGTTGTTTACCCACGTTTTTAATTTTTCCAAAACTTCATCAGTATTTCTGGCCCTAATTTCGCGTCGGGTTCTGTATCGGGTCCTATATTCTGGCAGTTTTAGGTTTTCCAATAAGGTCTCTATGGATGCCCCGTCGATTTTGGCCGGTTCAACTAAAGGTCTGGAAGGATAGGTGATCCGGTAAATCCTGCCGTGGACATGGTCCCTCAAAGGGTCGCGTGCATTGTGCTGCATGTGGCCGATGAGTACATTGTGCCAGTCTACCACATACAGGGAACCATCCGGGGCGAATTCCATTTCTACGGGCCTAAAGTTTTTGTCCGTACTGCTGATGAGGTCCAGCCGATGTTTTGTTTTATATCCCGTACCATCTTCCATCACTTGATGTTGCTTCATTCCCAAAAACCCGATGGAACTTGCCAGAAGCATATCGCCCTGGACTTCGTCCGGAAAATGCCTGCTGGAGATAAATTCCATGCCGGAGGTAGGCCGTACCCGATGCGCTTCCTCGATAAGGTCCTCTGTCAACGGAGATGCTACACCATAAATCGATTTTAAGGTGCTGGGCATCATCCAGTTTACCGTAGGCCCCGAAGTATGTAGGAAAAAGTCCTGTCCCCAGTCGTCAAAAGCGATTCCCCACGGATTGGGAATGCTCACTTGAACGGCTCGCTCCAATTTTTTTCGCTGTGGATTGTATCGGTAAAAGCCTCCATTGGTGCCTCGTACGGGACCGTAGGAAGTCTCCACGTTGGTGTGGAGAAACACTCCTTCGGCCATATAAAAAGCCCCGGAAGGATCCGCACAAAAAGCGGAAATGGCATGATGGGTGTCATGGTCATCAAAACCGCTGAGCAGGATTTCGATATTATCCGCCTTGTCATCGCCATCGGTATCGGTTAAAAGTTTAAGGTTCGTTCCCTGACTCAGGTACACACCCTCTGGGGCAAACTCAAAACCTATGGGCAAATGAAGGCTGTCCGCAAAAACCGTTTGCTTATCCGCTTTTCCATCGTTATCGGTATCCTCAAGAATGATCAGTTTATCGTTCGGTTTGGCATCGCCTACACGATAATGTGGATAGGAGGGCAGGGTAGCCACCCATAATCGGCCTTTATTATCGAAGGAGATTTGTGCGGGGTTGGCCAAATCCGGAAACTCCTTTTCGGAAGCGAACAACTCCACTTTATATCCCTCCGGGACCGTGAGTGTTTCCAATGCGTCCTCCCCGTATTTGTAACTGATCATTTCTCCTTCGTCCGCTAGATTGTAATTTGTTTCTACTTCGGGGAGTACCGTGGTCCTGGCATCGGCCATAGAAATATCATAATTCTTATTTTGAAGGATGGACCAGATGGCGGTATCCCGGATTGCGGTCATTTCCCTGATCTTCAATTTTTCATAGGGATAATTATCGGGTCCAAACGGGTCGTACCTCCTTCCATAGGCGTGCACCCCGTTGGGAATTTTATAGTCATTATGCCAATAGAAATTCTTTTCGTTAACCATTTTGTTGATGGCCGTTCGTTTGGAGGCGCTACCGGCTTCGGGGATTCCTGTAAGCTGTTCCACAAGGTAGGCAGCAAATTTTTGATACCCTTTTTCATTTAACTGCGAACCATCTATCGTGTAGTCATCGCTATCTACAAACCACTTCAAGGTTGGCGTATATACATCCAAAAAGGGCACTTGGTTCTTTAGACTTACCTCTTTGATGGCATCTGTATACAACTTAAGATTTTCATTCTCCTTTTGACCGTTGGGTAGGTCCATCTTTTGGGAAAGGTCCTCAAAAGCGATGGGTGAGATAAGGACCAGTTTTGGACTCGTTTTTCCATTATAGGCCTGATTCTTGGTGTGTTGGATAAAGGCCTCCAATTCACCTTTAAAATTATCCAACCCCTCCGGACCTTCAAAGGATTCGTTGTAGCCAAAGAATCCAAGAACGATATCCGCCTCCAATTGTGTCAACCATTCATCCGGTGAGGGGAAGAATCCTTCGCTTCCGGAATTTTGGGCCAGTTCCGTTTGGAATTTCTCCGCGCCCGGAAACGCCCATGGATTGTTTCTGGACGAATGTGGCCTGAACCCGGGGGTGTTTCCGCCATCGCACATGTTCCGTATCCGCAGGGAGTCCTCTGGGAATCTCAATTGCATTTCGGTCTCAAAAAAACCGTAATTCAGCATTCTGGAACCTAGGTTGTTGCCAATAAGAACGATGCTGCTTTTAGGATTTATTTCGACTAAAGGCTCTTTTTGATTTTTACAGGCGGCAAGGAAAATCAATAAAAATACTAACGGGTAGGTAAACTGGCGTTTCATTGGTTGAATATAAGTGCAATTAAATATAGTCATTATGTTGAACTACCTCAAAAAGAACAACAACTAACAGTTGCGTATAGAAACAAATAGACCTGACAGGTTTTAAAACCTGTCAGGTCCAGTTTTTCAAATTTTAGTCGTGTTTCAAGGTGGGCACTGGATGAATTAAAAATCCCGGTAATCCCCAGCCAAATATTGATTGGCCTCCTCTTCGGCGAATTTTGCGTTTTGGGCATCCCAATGTAGGGTTTGGTTGGGAAACCTTCCGGCAATCACGCCCAAAAGGATAGTTTCCGTAAGCCTTGAGGCATAGGAAAAGGGTGCACTACATTCCGCTTCGCCCAAACAGGCATCCACAAATTGGTGGTAATGTTTTGGCCCCTCCGAAGCATAATCCCTAATGGGTTTCCCCATATTGTTCGCTTGCTCCACTTGCGCAATTTCTTCGGAAATATCCACATATTCCCCATCCACTATTTTCTGTGGAAGCTGCATGAAGTGCGGCAGTAGGAGTCGGCCCTTATCGCCAACGAACATAGCCCCCTGCTCAGGGAGTTGTCCCGCTTCGGCAATTCCGGCATCCAAGGAAATTTTATTTTCTTCGGATTCTTCTTGGTTCGCATTGGAACTTTCTCCCGTACTAGCAACGCTATTCGGTAGTTTTAGGTCCTCGTGCATTTCCGGTGCTCCAGGTCCGTCATACCATATCCATTTTAAGGATTCCGCCGTATGCTTGGTGCCGGGGAATTCGTAGGTAACGATATTTTTTTCAGGGAACCCAAAACCGTTCGGTTCCCTACATTCATTTTTGATGGTTCTGGGAACGCCCAATTCCAGTGCGTTATATGGGGTATCAAAAATGTGAACACCCATATCGCCCAAGGTTCCACACCCATAGTCTACCAACTTTCTCCAGTTTCCGGGGTGATAGACTCCTTCCTTATAAGGCCTTTTTGCCGATGTTCCCAGCCAAAGGTTCCAGTTGAGCGTTTCGGGTACCGGGTCAAAACCTTCGGGTTCCGGTCCGTCATATCCCCAGTTTTTGGGCGACCAGGCATGTACCGTATGAACCTTTCCAATGATGCCCGACTGTATCAAAAGCGTAGCCAGTTTATAATCGTAAAAGGAATGTACCTGTATTCCCATTTGAGTGACAAGGCCTTTTTCGGCTGCCAATTTGTTCATCGCCCTGGCTTCGGAAACATAATGGGTCAAGGGTTTTTGGCAATACACGGCCTTATCCATGTTCATGGCCATCATGGATGCGGGTGCATGGGTATGGTCTGGCGTACTTACGATTACGGCATCTATCTCATTACCAATTTCTTCCAACATAACCCTATAATCCGTATAGGTCTTTGCATTGGGATGCAACTTTTTGGCTGCTGCCAGATTGTTGGCATCCACATCGCATAGGGCGGTAACATCCACTTTGGGGTGCGAGGAAATATCCCTCAAATCCTCTCCTCCCATATTGCCTACACCAATATGCGCGGTTCTGAGTCGGGTTAATGGAGCTTTTACCACCTCTTTTTGTTCTTCCTTGCAGGCGATTAAAATTGATGGCATGATAGCCGTGGAGGAGGCCAGTATAGCCGATTTTTTTAAAAATTCCCTTTTTTTCATTTTGTTGGTCTATAATTTTTTGATTTTGATATTTCGAAACCAGATCGGACTGGAATGGTCTTGAAGGCCGATATATCCCGTTTTGTATTTTCCGTAGTCCTCGCTATTTTTCCATTTGTCCGAATTCTTGCGTTCGTACCAATCTTCGGACCATGGAACGAAGGACAATACCATTTGGCCGTTCAGCCAGTGCTCCACTTTTTCCGGGGTGAAGACAATCTTGGTAGCGTTCCATTCCCCTACGGGATGCAGTATTTTTTTGCTAGCATCTGCGGCGTGCATGGCATAGTCCGAAGCTGTTTGTTGTAGCGGCTTTAGTTCTTCCGGTTTTTCCGTGTAGCCCAGGCTCTTGTTGTATTCGGTAAGGTCGTGGATTTTGGCGTAGTTTTCATCATCGATCAATTGATATTCCGGAGCAACTTCCGGGGGACCGCCATAGCCTTCCTTTAGGTGGTAAAAAATTCCGCTATTACCGCCTTCCGGTAACTTCCATTCTAGATACAGTTCAAAATTTTCGAACTCTTCCGCACCATAAATTATATCCTTTCCCCCAGTGTAATCCTGTTCCAATCCCAATTCCGTATCAAAAGTGAGTGCGCCATCCTTCGCGATCCAGCCTGGTGGGAGTTCCTCCCCGTTATAGGCCCGCCATCCTTCGGTACTTTCACCATCGAACAGTACAATCCATTCGTCCGATGTTTCCTGTTCAACGGTTTTCTGGGGGCCGTCATCTTTTTTTTCTGTTTTACAGGAGATGATTAAAATAAAAAGCAGTGGGAGAAACTTGAGCTTATTCATTTCTTGGTTTTGTAAGTTATTTGGTTTGATTGGTAATTTAATAAAAAAAGGATAGCGATACTGACATTTGTCAATATCGCTATCCTAAAATTTATGAATTCTATGTTCTTACCTATGTATCGTTTGGGTCCTGTCCGGTCCCACGGAAACGATCTTAATTGGTACTTCCAATTCTTTTTCCAAAAATGAGATGTATTCTTTTAATGCTTTAGGGAATTGCTCTTCTGTTTCCATTTTGGTTAAATCCTCTGCCCAACCGTCCATTTCAGTGTAAATAGGCTTCACGTTTTCGGCTTCAATATTGAATGGAAGATGCTCGATTTTTTTTCCTTTGTAATTGTAGGCGGTGCATACCTTTAGTTTTTCGAATCCGCTAAGGACATCCCCCTTCATCATCATCAACTCCGTAACACCGTTAATTCGAACGGCATATTTAAGGGCCACCAAATCCAACCAACCACACCTTCTAGGCCTTCCCGTAGTTGCCCCAAATTCATTACCGACACGTCCCATGGTTTCACCAACTTCGTCGAACAGTTCCGTTGGGAAGGGGCCACTTCCAACCCTTGTTGTATACGCCTTGAAAATTCCCTTGACCTCCCCAATTTGGTTGGGAGCAATTCCCAATCCCGTACAGGCTCCTGCCGCCGTAGTGTTGGAAGAAGTTACAAAGGGATAGGTTCCAAAGTCAATGTCCAGTAAGGACCCTTGAGCGCCTTCGGCCAATATCTTTTTACCGGCTTTTTGGGCCTGGTACAGATATTCCTCACTATCAATGAAGGTCAGTTCCTTAAGTTCCTTGACCGCCATAAAAAATTCTGCTTCCAACTCTGCCAGGTCATATTGAATGTCCACATCGTAGAAATTGATCATGGCCTCGTGCTTGTTGGCCAAGCTACGGTATTTTTCCTTCCAATCGTCCAGTTCCAAATCGCCAACGCGCATACCGTTCCTGCCCGTTTTGTCCATATATGTAGGACCGATTCCCTTCAAGGTAGAGCCAATTTTGGCCTTGCCTTTGGCCGCTTCGGATGCTGCGTCCAACAACCGGTGCGTGGGTAATATTAGATGGGCCTTCCTGGAAATCAACAGGATGGACTTTATGTCCAGGTTGAATTTATTTAGGTTGTCCAATTCCTTTTTAAAGATGACAGGGTCAATGACGACGCCGTTTCCAACCACATTTATGGCATTTTCATGGAAAATTCCGGAGGGGATGGTATGTAGAACGTGTTTGATACCGTCGAATTCCAAGGTGTGCCCGGCATTGGGACCTCCTTGAAATCGGGCGATTATGTCATAATTTTTTGTGAGTACATCAACAATTTTTCCTTTTCCTTCGTCCCCCCATTGTAGGCCCAACAATAAATCTACTGCCATTTAAAATAAACTTGCTTGGTTAGTTATTTGTGTTTTCTGAATTATTTTTTACTCCATAAAAATAGAGCGAATGTGTATTTATCTTAATATCGAATACTTCCTCTATCGTTTTTTTGATGGACTGTATCCGTGGATCGCAAAACTCCATGACTTCACCCGTATCCGTTAGTATTACATGATCGTGCTGCCTGTCAAAGTAGGACTTTTCATATTGTGCCTGGTTTTTTCCAAATTGATGTTTGCGCACCAATTTACAGTCCAACAAAAGCTCAATGGTATTGTACAAAGTGGCCCTGCTAACACGATAGTTTTTGTTCTTCATTTTTATGTAGAGCGATTCAATGTCAAAATGATCCTCACTATCATAAATTTCTTGAAGGATCGCGTAGCGTTCAGGCGTTTTTCTATGTCCGTTTTCCTCCAAAAAAGTGGTAAAGACATTTTTCACTATTTCCTGATTCTTCTCGGAAGCCATACAAATAAAGTTAATGTACAAAGGTACAGTTAAATTTTTATTCCTTTCCAAGAGCCCATTCAAGAATTTATCAAATGTTATCCATGCCCTTGTTAGCGGTCAAAATCGAAATCCAAAGGACTAAAATGCTCTTTTCCGACTATGCAAATAGGATGTCAAATTCCAAATTTAAAATGACTGTAAAACTCTATAGTCGGGTTACTTTGTCTATGCCGTTTATTTGCTGAAGGTTCTCGGTGAGCTTGTTCAGGATACCCTTGTTTTTTACGACTACGGTAATTCTTCCGGTGAAGGTGCCGCCGTCCGTGCTAAAGTTGAGGTTGCGCATGTTTACGTGCATGTTGTCCGATATTACTTCGGTAATCTCACTGACCAGTCCAAGATTGTCGATGCCGGTTAACTGAATATCGGCCTTGAATTCTTCCTGCGTGGAATCTACCCATTTCGCGCTGATGATGCGGTAGGCATAATTCGACTGTAAGGAAATGGCATTGGGACAATTCTTTTTATGCACCTTGATGCCTTCGGATACGCTCACAAACCCAAAAACGTCGTCACCGGGAATGGGGTTGCAGCATTGTGACAGCTTGTAATCCAATTTTTCCTCTTCCTTGCCAAAGACCAAAAGATCGTATTTGGAGGTAATCTCCTCCTTGTCGATATCCTCCGGTGCCGGCGTCCTTCTGATCCTGTTTTTGAAGAAACTGATAAAGGCATTGCTGTAGGAAGATGCAAAATCACGAATCATTTGATTGTCTATGGAACCGATACCCACCCTGTAGAACAGGTCCAAACTCGTCTTCAGCTTGAAAAAAGTCACCATCTTATTGATGGAATCCTCGTTCAAGGTAATTTTTTGCGACTTTAATTTTCTTCGGAGTATCTCCTTGCCTTCCTCCGCAACTGATTTTTTCTCTTCCCGTAAAACCGATTTGATCTTTGCCCTGGCCCTCGCAGTGGTGGCGTAATCCAACCAGTTCTGGTTGGGTTTCGCCTGTTCCGATGTAATGATTTCTACTTGGTCTCCACTATGCAGCGTCGTATTTAGCGGTACCAATTTACCATTGACTTTGGCACCACGGGTGCGCATGCCCACTTCTGTGTGGATGTTGAACGAAAAGTCCAGTGGTGTAGCTCCTTTGGGGAGCGATTTTAATTCGCCTTTTGGAGTAAATACAAAGATTTCTTTGGAATAAAGGTTCAGTTTGAACTCCTCCACAAAATCCACCGCGTTTGAATTGGAATTTTCCAAGGCCTCCTGAAGTTTGTTCAGCCAGACCTCGATTCCCTGTTCCTTTTGGTCGCCGTGCTTGTACTTGAAATGTGCGGCATACCCTTTTTCGGCAATCTCGTGCATGCGCTCGCTTCGTATCTGTACTTCTACCCATTTTCCTTTAGGCCCCATCACGGTGATGTGCAAAGCTTCATAACCTGTTGATTTTGGAGAGGATATCCAATCCCGCAAGCGAACCGGGTTGGGTGTAAAATGATCGGTTACGATGGAGTATATCTTCCAGGCCAAAAACTTTTCGTTCTTGGCATCGGATTTATAAATGATACGGATGGCGAACTTGTCATAGATTTCATCAAAACCTACATTTTGGGTCTTCATTTTACGCCGCATGGAGAAAATGGATTTCATACGGCCTTTGATGTAATAATTGAGCCCTTCCTGTTTCAGGGAATTGTCTATGATATCAGAAAACGCATCTATGTATGCCTGTTGCTCCTCTTTGCTTTCCTCTATTTTACTTTTGATATCATAATAAACCTCAGGTTCCGTATACTTTAGACTCAGGTCCTCCAGTTCCGTTTTGATGTTGTAAAGCCCAATTCTATGCGCCAAAGGGGCATAGATGTACAAGGTCTCGGAGGCTATCTTCACCTGTTTGTGCTCTGGCATGGAATCCATGGTGAGCATGTTATGGTAGCGATCGGCAATCTTTATGATGATGACCCTAACATCGTCGTTCAGGGTCAATAACATTTTTCTAAAGTTCTCCGCCTGTTGGGAGATGTTCATGTCCTTTTTTAGGTGGGATATCTTGGTGAGGCCGTCCACAATACGTGCCACCGTTTCCCCGAACATCCTGTCAATATCGTCCAGTGTGTACGGTGTGTCCTCCACAACGTCGTGCAAAAGGGCTGAGGCAATACTTACAGCATCCAAACCAATTTCCGAAGCAACGATCTTGGCCACGGCAATGGGGTGAAACACATAAGCTTCACCGGATTTTCTCCGTTGTTCCTTATGTGCGTCCACTGCAACTTCAAAGGCACTTCGAATCAATTTCTTATCGTCATCCGTTAAGGTTTGGTAACTGATACGAAGAAGTTCCTTGTACTCTTGTGCGATTAACTTGTTCTCATGTTCTAATGCAGCCTGTGTCATACTTGATTAAAATTAGCACAATCCTAGCTGTTAGACAACAAAAATTATGCCTTTAAATTTCGGATTCTTTCCACCAAAGGTGGATGCGAGTAATGGACAAAAACATAGGTAGGGTGGGGGGTGAGGTTGCTCAAGCTGTTTTTTGAAAGCTTTTTTAGGGAAGTGATCAAGGGAGGTGCCGCAAAGGTGTTTTTTGCAAAATCGTCCGCCTGATATTCGAATTTCCGAGAAAAATAATTCATCAAAAGACCGGTAAGCTCAGAGATGGGACTATACAGGATTCCAAAACCGATCAGCGCCGCGTGAAAACTGGGTCGGTCAACCCCAACGGCCAAGGAAATACTAGGGTTGTTTATGAATAATGAAAGGATAAAGAGCATAAAGCCCGTAAGTAAAACCGATGTTATCAAATTAAAGATGATGTGGTTCTTTTTGTAATGCCCAATTTCATGCGCCAAAACGGCCACAATCTCGTCCTCTTCCAAATCATTGATGAGGGTGTCGTAGAGCGTTATCCTTTTTTCCTTTCCAAACCCGGAAAAGTAGGCGTTCGCCTTGGTCGATCTTTTTGATCCATTGATTACGAAAATATTTTTAAGCTCGAAGCCCACCTTGCTCGCATAAGCCTCTATTTTTTCCTTTAACGAACCGGTCTCCAGGGGTTCCTGTTTGTTGAACAATGGAACAATCAATTTGCTGTAAAACAAATTCATGAAGAAGGTAAAGACGGCGATCAATGCCCAAGTGTAAAGCCAAAAGCCTTTGCCGGCGAACTGAAAAAACCAAATGACCAGGGATAAAAGAATGCCGCCAATGACAATTGTCATCAACCAACTTTTAAGCTTGTCCAAAAGAAAGGTTTTTACCGTTGTTTTGTTAAAACCGAATTTCTCTTCTATTACAAAAGTCTGGTAATAAGATAGGGGCGTACCCAGAAAATCACTGCCGATCATAATGATTCCGAAGAACAGCAGGGCCTGTAGGATTTGGTCGTTGGTAAGATCCCTAACGATGGTATCCACAAAACCGAAACCTCCAAAAACCAAAAAGCCTACAATCAATACAAGTGAAAACACCGAGGTTACAATGCCAAACCTGTAATTGGCCAATTTATATTCCTGTGATTTTTTGTACTCTTCCGGATTGTAGACATCATGTACATCCGCAGGTATGGGATCCCTAAATTTCTTGGCATTGAGATAGTTTAATATTGTGGTAAGAACAAATTCCCCTAAGAGAATTCCCAGAATACAATAAAAAACAACGGTGTGGTCCATAAAGACTTTTGAAATTAACGAACGAATTTTGGTTTTGTTATTCCAATCGTTGACGTTTCGCCTCAAAGATAAGTATTGCCGCGGATACGGAAACATTCATGGAATCGATGGTGCCTTCCATGGGAATGATAATGTTTTGAGTGGAATTTGAAAGCCATTCATCACTGAGGCCACTGTGCTCGGTTCCCACTACAATGGCTGTGGGCCCCTTGTAGTCAATCTCCGTGTAAGGTTTGGAAGCGGATAGTGCGGCACAATATAGGGCAATGTCATTTTCCTTTAAAACTGAAATGATGGTAGCGGTATCGGCCATAAAAATCTTTCTTGAAAAAACACATCCTACACTTGACCGAATGATATTGGGATTGTAAAGATCCGTTTTAGGATTAGCGATAAAGACGGCATCCAGGTTTGCGGCGTCGGCCGTTCTTAAGAGAGCCCCAATATTCCCTGGTTTTTCTGGGGCCTCGGCTACAAGGATCAAGGGGTTTTTGGTTTGAAACGAAACCCCTTCCATGTTGTGGTTCTTGGCTTGGGCTATGGCGATAACGCCTTCCGTCGTATTTCTATACGCCAATTTTCCATAAACCTCGGGACTAACCGAAATCAAAGAAGCCTTCTCTATTTCTAAGGAAGTCTCCAACGTCTCATATGAGATTAGTTCCGGACAAAATAATAAGGTGTCCATGGTATAGTTTCCATGGATCGCGAGTTCAATTTCCTTTCTTCCTTCTAGTACGAAAAGTCCGGATTTCTTTCGTTCCCTGGATTTTTCCTTTAGTGAAAGGGCCTTTTTTATCAGTGGGTTTTGTAGGCTGCTAATGTGTTTTATGTCCTTCATCGGCAACAAAAATAATTTAATCTGTTAACTAAACATGGTATGACCGACCAACTTAAAAACTAATTCCTGAAAATGATAAAACAACTAGTATCAATCTGTATGCTTCTTTTGCTAATCGGCTGTAAAGAGGCTGCCAAAGAGAAGAAGACCAATGAAACCATAGGTAAAACTACCGAGACAAGTAACGAGGTAAGCAGGTATCCGGAAGCGCTAGAACGCATATTTGAAGCCCATGGGACGTACGGGGCATGGAAGGAATACAAAACGCTTTCCTATGAGATAGGGAAAGAAAAAACCCATGAAATCCATGTTGTGGATCTACCTAAAAGAATGGATTTGGTTACCATGGGTGCTGTTCAAATGGGATTCGATGGTACCAAGGTTTGGCTGGCTGACCCGGAAAGAAACTATCAAGGAGATCCCGTATTTTACCACAACCTTATGTTCTATTTTTATGCAATGCCCTTTGTTTTGGGCGATGAAGGTATAAACTATGGGGACACAGCTGATTTAATGGTGGATGGCAAATCCTTTCCCGGGATAAGCGTCACCTATAATTCAGGTGTTGGTACGTCACCCAAGGACGAGTATTACCTTCATTACGACCCGGAGACTTTTCAAATGGCTTGGTTGGGCTATACGGTGACCTATAGAACTGGTGAGGATTCGGATACTATAAAATGGATTCGGTATGATGACTGGCAGAAAGTGGACGACCTTGTTTTGCCTAAATCGATTTCTTGGGTTGCCTATGAAGGCAGGGAGATGGGCGAAATACGAAATACCGTGCAGTTTGAGAATGTGGAATTAAGCAAGGAACCCAAGCCCAATGAATATTATGCAAAGCCCGAAGCCGGGGTTTTTGTCGAAGGAAAATCCCAAGATTGATTTTGTGTTTTTCAAACTTAATGAAAGGTTAAATAGGCCTTTGATTCGTTAGGTTCTTCCAGAATAATAAGTAATTTAGAGGTTCAGGTAAAATGGGCATGCCCATTGGACAAATTGGGTCAAATGGATTTACTTTTTTTTGGAATTGCAAAGGATATTGTTGGAACATCCCAATTGGACATGGATTTTGGGGAAGATGCCCCGAATTCTGTGGCGGAGCTAAAACAAGCCTTAAAAAAAAGATATCCCGAATTTTCGAAGTTGACCTCCTTGGCAATAGCCGTTAACAGCGAATATGCATCCGATGATGTTCAGCTTAAATCAAATGATGAGGTGGCGATAATTCCGCCCGTAAGTGGAGGCTAATGAATAAGATCATTGAAATAGTACAAGATTTGGATACCAACAAAGTGTATCAGGAATTATCCCATCCAAACAGTGGTGGCATCTGCGTCTTTGTAGGTTCTGTCAGGGAGTTTACCAATAACGAGCAAGTGATGGCGCTGGAGTTTGAGACCTACGAATCCATGGCTTTGAAGGAGATGGATAAATTGGCGGATAAAGCTTTTGAGCAATGGAAGTTGAACAAAGTGGTCATCAAACATGCGGTCGGGAAGAAAGAGGTCCAAGATGCGGTGGTCATTGTAGGAGCCTCATCGGCACACAGGTCGGAATGCTTCGAAGCATGTCGGTTCTTAATCGACACCTTAAAGGAAACGGTTCCCATATGGAAAAAGGAACTGTTCAAAAATAAATCGGTCTGGGTTTCTGCCCACCCATGAAAAGGAAGAGAAACCAACCGACTGTTGGCCATTTTGCATTGGCAACGCTAAAGCGTATATTGAAGGAATATGTTGATAGACAATCATAATAGAACAATAAATTACCTAAGATTGGCGGTTACGGACCGTTGTAATCTCAGATGCAACTATTGCATGCCCGCGGAAGGCATCAACTTTGCCAAAAACGATAAACTGCTCACCATTGAAGAATTGAAAAAACTGAGCAGTATTTTGGTAGGTCAGGGAATAGATAAAATCAGGATTACCGGGGGCGAACCTTTTGTGCGAAAGGATTTGATGGAATTGCTAAGATACTTGGCAAAGTTGGATGGTTTAAAGGATATTTCGGCAACCACGAACGCAACCTTGATAGGGCCGTATATCGATGAGCTAAAATCCTTGGGCATCAAAAATATCAATGTGAGCCTGGATGCCATCAACAAAGCAACTTTTGAGAGAATCACTCGCAGGGACCAATACGATACGGTCCATAACAACCTGATTCGTTTGATCAGTGAAGGATTCAACGTACGCATAAATTTTATCGCCCTTGACGGACAAAATACACAGGACATTCTGCCCATTTTGGAGCTGGCGAAGCACTATCCGGTATCGGTTCGGTTTTTGGAGGAAATGCCCTTTAATGGAGGTTCAAAAACCTTCCAAAAAATAACTTGGGACTACAAAAAAATACTGGAGCATATTAGGGAAGCACATCCCGATTTCTACAAACTGGAATCACCAAGCACTTCCACTTCCATAAATTACAAGATACCCGGTCATATGGGAACTTTTGGGGTGATACCTTCGTTTAGCAGGACTTTCTGTGGTACCTGTAACCGACTTAGGGTTTCGGCCACGGGCGATGTTATTACCTGTTTGTATGCAAAACCCAGCGCAAACCTAAGGGACATTATGAGAAGTGAAAATGCGAAATCCAAAGTGGAAGAACAAATTTTGAAAGCTGTTGGCAGTAGGGCAAAAACCGGTTTTGAGGCCCAAGAAAAATATCGGGAAGTCTTTTCCAATTCCATGACATCGATTGGAGGGTAAGCCATGGAGAAAAAATTATCACATATCAATGCATCCGGTAATGCCGAAATGGTAGATGTTTCGGAAAAACAGGTAAGTTCAAGAATTGCCATTGCTTCTGGTAGGGTACTATTTCCTACGGAAGTTTATAAAGAATTGCGGCAGCAGGACTTTTTGGGAAAAAAGGGAAGCATCGTGCAGACTGCAGTGATTGCGGGTATACAGGGTGTCAAGAAAACATCGGAATTGATTCCATTGTGCCATCAGATCAACCTGACAAAAATAGATGTGGACATCGTTCCGGGCGATAATCAATTTCTGATTACCTGTACCGTAAAGTGTGATGGAAAAACTGGTGTGGAGATGGAGGCACTTACCGGCGTTTCCGTGGCCGCCTTAACCTTATATGACATGTGCAAGGCATTGTCCCAGGATATTGTGATTTCTACGATACAGTTGGAAAGAAAATCAGGAGGTAAAAATGACTACGAACGTTAAGATGTATGGATTGGTGCTTTCCGGAGGGAAAAGCACCCGGATGGGTCAGGACAAAGGATTGATTTCCTATCACGGCGTGCCACAAAGGGAATATTTATATCGCCTTTTGGAGGATGTTTGCGACAAAACCTTTATGAGTGTTCGGCACGATCAGCAAGGAGACATTCCGCCCACGCTCAATACCATTTTGGATAAAGACGAATTTCGAGGTCCCTACAATGGATTGTTATCGGCACATAAGGAATACCCAGGTGTTGCATGGTTGGTTTTGGCATGTGACCTTCCTTTGATAGACAAGGAATCCCTCATGGAATTGATAGGAAAAAGGGACACCAAAAAGATGGCCACCGCCTTTGCACAAAGGGAAAATCCGCTACCCGAACCTTTGTGCGCCATTTGGGAGCCCGAAGCCTTACGAACTTCGATTGCATATTTGGAAGCGGGCAATGGTACCTGTCCCCGAAAGTTTTTGATCAATAATGATGTACTGCTCGTATTTCCTAAAAGACCGGAAGTGTTGTTGAATGCCAACTCCCAAGAGGAGTATAAGGAAGCGGTACAAAAACTGGAAGCCTAATGGAAGGTAGGTACCATAGACAGACCATTTTGCCCGGTTTCGGGGAAAGGGGGCAAGCGGCTTTGGCAAAGGCCAGGATTCTTGTGGTAGGAGCCGGAGGCCTAGGCGTGCCCGTAATGACCTATCTGAATGCCATGGGAGTGGGCACCTTGGGAATAGTGGATGCCGATCTGGTTTCCAAGTCCAATTTACACAGACAAGTACTCTACACGGAGGCCATGAAAGGTAAGTCAAAAGTGGAAATGGCAAAAGAACGATTATCGGCACAGAATACAACCACTTCAATCCATATCTATAAAACCTTTTTAGCACCGGATAATGCCGAAAAAATTATTGAAAATTATGATGTGGTAGTTGATGCTACCGATAATTTCCCTACTCGATATCTCATAAATGACGTTTGCGTACTTCAAAAAAAGCCTTTTGTATATGGTGCTTTGCACGGTTTTGAGGGACAGGTAAGTGTTTTTAATTACAACAATGGTCCTACATATCGATGTTTGTTCCCAAATATGCCAAAGGCCGATGAGGTTCCCAATTGCAACGAACATGGTGTCCTGGGAATTCTTCCTGGGATTATTGGCAATTTACAGGCCTTGGAAGTTGTAAAGATTGTCTGCGGACTGGGCGGTGTACTAGCAGGGGTTTTGTTACTCTATGATGCGCTGTCGCAACGTATGCAACGCATGAAATTCGGACTAAATCCTGACAATCTAAAAATAAACGGGGTCCAGGATTCTTATAATTTTGATTGCGAAGTAGTATTGGAGTCCGTTGAGGCAGTTGGAATCCAAAACCTTATAAAGGATAAAAAAGTGTTGCTTTTGGATGTTAGGACGGAGCGGGAATTCCATAGGAAGCATATTGACGGTGCTAAAAATATTCCATTGGATGAATTGGAAAAAAGAGCAGGGGAGGTGGCCATTGAAAAACCGGTGTATGTTATTTGTCAGTCGGGTATACGTAGTAGGAAGGCCGTTTTAATGTTGCAGGAATTGTCTCCGGAAGGAAAATATATCAACGTGGCCGGAGGTATGAACCAATTGAACTCCTATGCAACTACCTATTGAGCAATTCGCACTCTTATGTTGCGGTTTTTTTGTGGTGGCAGCCTTATACTCTTCCGTGGGATTTGGAGGTGGATCCAGTTACCTGGCCCTCTTAACCCTATTTTTAGGAAGTTTTTTTGCAATACGATCCATTGCACTTATTTGTAATCTGGTGGTGGTTTCTGGGAGCACCTATCTTTATTTTAAGAACGGACACGCCAAGTTGAAGGATTTTCTCCCTTTTATAATTACTAGTATTCCTTTGGCCTTTCTTGGAGCGTCGTTCCGCTTAAAGGAAAATATATTCTTTATTATTCTGGGTATCTCCTTGATTCTTTCGGCAACCTTTTTGGTATTGCAAACCTTTAATTGGGCAAAGTCGGTACCGGAGACCAAAAAATATCCGGGTTACCTGAGCTATTTTTTAGGGGCCGGAATAGGTTTTCTATCGGGTTTGGTAGGAATTGGCGGGGGTATATTCCTGGCACCGATCTTAAACCATTTACGTTGGGACAAGGCCATTAAAATAGCGGCCTTGGCCAGTTTCTTTATTTTGGTCAATTCGGTATCGGGACTCATGGGATTGGTAACAAGTGATTCCTTGTTCCTCCCTTGGTTGGAAACCCTATGTCTTGGAATTGCCGTGCTATTGGGAGGTCAGTTGGGAATACGTATCAGTTTGAAGCGACTTTCCGCGAACGGTATCAAACGGGTAACGGCACTATTGGTCCTGATTGTGGGAATTAGGGTGCTTTTGGTAAATGGATTCGGTGTCCTTTAAAATGAAAAGTGAAAAGTGAAAAATGGAAATTTAGAAGTAAGAATATAGATTTTAGAATGAAGTTAAACCTCAAATCTGAACCTTGAATTCTAGTGAAATAGTTGGATAGTGAAATAGTGAAATGTCACTTGAACTAAAAGCGAACAACCACCAACTAACAACGAAAAACGAACAACGAAAAGTGAAAAATTGAAATGAAAAATAATTTTTTTTGCTAAAGGCTAAAGGCTAAAGGCTAAAGGCTAAAGGCTAAAGGCTAAAGGCTAAAGGCTAAAGGCTAAAGGCTAAAG
>NZ_VBUK01000017.1:0-52884 GCF_005780245.1 Maribacter aurantiacus
CCCAAAACCATCATTATGAAGTAATTGAAAATTAAATATTAACTTTAGAGAACTGGACTAGGGCTTTTCATAGGATATATTGTTGGCTGTAGTTATTTTTAAAATGGATATTCGTCTTCATTTTCTGCTTCTGGTATTCTCTTGATTTTAGATTCAAATTCCATTAAAATTGTGTCATCCAATTTGTCTTTATATTTGTCATATAGATTATATAAAATTTCATTAATATCTTCGTCTTCACTAATCCAGTAAATTTGACTATTGCTAAAAGCTTGGAAAAATATTCTGTTGATTTGGTCAGATGTAAAATCCTCAAATTGAGAGAGTTTGTAAAGGTTATGTCTTGAATCTCTGAATGTTCCAGAATTTTCTAACCTCTCAATGTAAACATCCTTTTGTAAATCTGAAGCAAGTTTAATTTTGGGATATTTATTTTTAAAAAATTCGGATAAAGATTTATAAAAAATAATTTCAGAATTTTTGGTTGTCCTCCATTCACGATTTAGGTATTTATTAAATTTTGAGTTGTCAATTTCAGAAAAGTAATCTTTATCATCTGAAATGAATGTCAAATCTTTTTCGGGTGGGCAAATGACTAAAAGTGTTTCCCAGTTTAAAGCATCCCCGTAAGAGTTCCCTTTTCCTGGTGGATTTCCTAAATCATATCTGACCTTTGCTCTTGCTATTAATTCTTCGTTGTGTGCTAAAAGACCTGATTTCTCAAAAATTTCATTTATTATTTCATCAGCTTTCAATGAATAATTTTCAATTTCAGTAAGAATGTTTTCTAAAATCTTTTTCTTGCTGGTTTGATATTCTTGAATTGCTTTTTTCATAATTGCATATTCAGGATATTCTTTGAGAAAAATCGGAAACGCATTGTTCAATTTGTCCGCTTTGAAAGTTCTTAAGGCGTCTGCAATTTTAACTTCTCTATTTCGAACATATTCGTTGTAGACTTGTCTCGGTATTATAAGATTGATTTCGCCTTGTTCAATTAAAACGATTAATTTTCTTAACTCCTCTAATTCATCATTTGAGTAGTGGAAGAATTTTAAGTAAACATTAGTGTCAATAAATATGTTCATTAAGGTTTTGGGTTAATTACAGCCAACAATTATATATAGTAACAAGTACCTATATTTCTATTTTAGGGGGATTACCCTAAAAATCCTACAAAAAATTGGTTTCGGCAAGAGAAAGGGGAAATATGGAGCGTTTCGTTTGTACGGAACTGTCAGCGCCGGTTTTTTCTTTCCGATACTTTTTCCATCGCCGAAAAAGTATCCAAAAAGGCTAGGCTGATTTTGGGATACTTGAAATCCAATCAGTCCCTGTGCCGCATCGCCCAGGCCGTTTCCGATTGCATCGGAATACTTTTTGGGCGATTTCCTGTTGCCAATTCCAAGGACTCCCGGATTTGCTACGCATCCCAAAATAGGCCGGTTTACTCCTTAAAATTCATTTAAGTTACCTGCTGCGTTTAAAACCTAAAAAAGCTCCCCTCCCTGGTTAGGGAGGGGTGTTTCGCCTTGGCGGAACGGGGAGGGTCGGTCAATAAAGAGATGCTTCTTCCTCGCTACGCTTGTCATCAGTATGACAAGAAAATGGGAGGAATAGGAATAGAATTACAGTTCCTTCAACATATACACGGAACTGGAAGGACAAATTTCAGAGAATTCGGTAGTTCCAAGGATAGCCGTAGGAGCGGTGGACCGTTCCGCTACAGCAAAACCATAACGTGTAAAATAGGCATCGGCCGTAGTGGTCAAAAGATGCAATCGTTGTATACCTTTTTGCCTACTGGTTTCACAAAGTTCGTCCAATAACTCCTTACCCACTCCTCTTCCTTTATGGGCGTCGTCCACCGCCAAGGAACGCAGCAAACCATCCATACCGTATGTTTCGATGCCAATACATCCAATAAGTTCGCCGTTTTTATCCTTGGTCAAAAAGGCCACTTTGGATTCTACCAAATCTTCAAAGGGCAGGTCGTTCGCCTTCAACAGTTGCTGAACGGACTTTAAATCGGTTTCTGGGTTCATAGTAGTGATTTTAAATGGAAAGTTCGTAGTTATTCATTCATTATGGCACCAAACCCAAGGCTTGGTGGTATTTTAATAGATTCTTTCTTGCTACGCGCGTCATCAGAAAGACATTCTAGTATATTAAACCGTTGTACACTTTAAAAATTATATATATAAATGTCAGTTCGAGTGCTTGATTTTTGATTTTTTCCATCGAAAATCAAGTGTAATGAGAACCCATCGCCTTCGCTCAGGGCAGGCTCCTTTTGGAGCCTTAAAAAGATTCTCGATACAATTTTTCTTCATTGCATTGCGAAAAATCACTCGAACTGACCCTTTGGTCACGATGACAGTTTCAAAATCCACAACGGTTTTTGTTACACGGCCACCAGCCTACTTCACCTGCCCGATCAAAACCTCAATGGATTTTTCCAATTGCTGATCACGGCCTTTGGCGATGACCTCAGGTTGGTTTTTGACAAGGATATCTGGGTCGGTTTCATTATTTTCCATCCACTCCCCTGCCTTGTTCTTGGCACTTACGGGCACCACGCCCCAAACGCCTCCGTTGGGCAAACGCTCCCACCCGGCAAAGCTACAGGTCCCTGGAACCGGCATCCCCACCGTAGTCCCTATTTTCAATTCGGTATAGCCGCTGGCAAAGCAGGAACCGTCACTGTACATGGACTCGTTGTATAGGGCCAACGTTGGTTTGGTCCAGCGCGAAGTGGGCTCCCCTCCTACCACCCGATCTTCTGTCTCGTAGGATAAAAAGGCCTCACCGGTAAAGAACATGGCCAGATCGGCCACCAGGTCGCCCCCACCATTAAATCGGGTATCCACAATGACCCCTTTTTTGTCGAAAAACTTGCCCATCATTTCCTCGTAAATGGAGCGGTAGGGTCCGTCGCTCATTCCCGGAATATGAACGTATCCCAGGGTACCTTTACTTTTTTCAAGTACTTCCTTTTCATTGATCTCCACCCACCGATTATATAACAAATCGCCCTCAGCATCCAAGGAAATGGGTTTTACGGTAATTTGCTTTTGGGTTTTATTCTCACCTGTTATATCCAACAACAAAAATTCGCCTTCCTTGCGGTTCAAATAACTGGCTACATCACGATCGGACAGTAGGGTTTCCCCGTTTATTTTTTCGATGATCATCCCCGGCTTTAAATTGAAGCCGGCCTTGTCCAAAGGTCCCCCTTTGATGACCTCTGCGATTTTTATCCCGTTTCCTGTATGGGCATAATCCATAAAAATTCCCAAGGATGCAGTTTCGTCTCCATTATCGATAGTGTCGTTGTACCTGCCTCCGGCATGTGAAACATTCAACTCACCTAATAGTTCCGATATCATTTCCGCAAACTCGTAATTATTCCCAATGAAGGGCAGGTATTTTTCGTATTCGGTACGCATAGCGGTCCAATCGATACCGTGAAAGTTGCTGTGATAGAAAATACCATTGGTTCGCAACCAAATATGGTCGAACATATACTGGCGTTCGGCATCGGCATCCAAGACCATTTCCGAATTCAATTTTACAGGTTCCTTCTTCCCGGCCTTTACATCGATTTTGGATATGCTGCCATCAGCCAACAAAAAGAGGTTTTCCTGCTTTTTATCCCATTGCAAACCTCCTGATTTTGCGCCTAGGGACAGTAATTTTTTGGTTTCCTTGGTACGGATTTCCGTTTCCCAAAGGTCCAGATCCTCCTCAAAACGCGTGAGATAATACAGTTTTTCACCGTCCTTGGACAACACGGCATCGCTCAATTTTGAGGAGTGGATGGTAAGTCGGCTTTTCCTATCCTCGGTGCCCTCCAAATCGAACTTCAGGGGTTTTACGGGTTCCTCCTTAGTGTCTTCGTCCTTCTTCTTTTTCTTTTTCTCGTCCTTATTTTCTTCCTTGTCCTCGTCCTTTTTATCGCCTTCCTCGATCAATTTCATCAAATCGTATTCGTCCTTGGACAGATTGAACTTGTCCCAAGCATCCTGGGTAAGGAACATGGTGTAGACATCAAATTCTGACTGCCCACTGGTGGCATAGCTTTTTAAGCCGTGTCTGTTGGAGAACCAAATGATCTGGTTGCCTTCCCCGATCCACTTGGGCTGCATGTCATAGTAGCCACTTTCGGTAAGGTTCTTACGGGTCTTGCCATCGGCAGAAATCAAAAGGATTTCATTGTTGCTCAAAGTAACGCCCCAATCCACCAACAACCATTTACTATCCGGGCTCCATTGATAGTATTGATCCCCATCGGAGAAATGGTACAAATCCTTTGGCGTCAGTAAGGTAACGGTCTCCTTTGTTTTTAAATTATTGACTTTCAAGGTTCTACGCCCTTCCACATAAGCAACTAGATTACCGTCGGGCGAGAATTCAGGCAAATAGACATCGGTACTATCGGTTACCAAGGTATCCTCCCTTACCAAGGTGGAAGCAAAAAAATAGGGTTCCTCGGTACGTTGTTTTACGGTCTTGAAAATAGACCATTTACCGTTTCGCTCGCTGGAATAGGCGATGGACTTTCCATCGGGCATAAATTTTAAAAAGCGCTCCTGCTCCGGCGTATTGGTCAAACGCTTCGTCATAGTGCCATCTACCGAAGTGGTAAATACCTCACCCCGACTAATAAAGGCGATTTCCTTCCCATTGGGCGAAATGTCCATTTCCCTGACTCCGCCGTTGACGGAAACGTATTCCACCGCATTGGAGGCCGATTGTGTGCGGATGATCACATCCACCTTCTGAGGTTCGCCACCTTCCTCAAAAGTATAGAGCTCCCCATCATAACTGAAGGCCATAATCCCGTTCCCGATGCTTAAAAACCGAACGGGATGGGTCTTGAAGGAGGTCAATTGCTCCTTATTTTCGGGGTTTTCCAGATTCAATATATGGACATTGAAAGACCCGCTTTCCTCACTGAGGTAGTAGAGGGAATTACCATTGGCACTGAAGACGGGATTACGGTCCTCCCCGTTAAAACTGGTCAGCTTGGTATGTGTGCCGGTCGCTACATCATATTTCCAAATATCGCGCGTAATGGCAGATGTATGGTGTTTTCTGAACGTATTTTCATAACCTTTTTTATCGTGATAGACCATCAAAGTGCCCTCGGAATTTACCTGTACATCTTCCGCAGGGACGGTCAATACCTGGTTAACCCGACCACCAATGACGGGAACACTATACAGCTCCGGTTGTTGTCCCATGGGATACTGCCGATGTTTCACATCATCCTGACGTGCAGCTCCAAAAATGACGCTTGTATCATCCGCCGAAAACGAATAGGGCGTCTCATCGTTGCTGTGGAAGGTCAATCGGGTCGCTTCGCCCCCTTTGGCGTTCATTACGTAGATATCAAAATTCCCGAATCGGTTGGAGGCAAAGGCCAGCGAGTCCCCATCCTTGCTCCACACGGCCTGATAATCGTGCGCCTTATGGAAGGTCAATTGCTGTGCAACACCCCCTTCTTTGGGAACCCTGTAAATATCTCCCTTGTAGGTAAAGGTGATGGTAGAACCATCAGGGGAGATAGCCGGATACCGAAGCCATTTGGGGTCTTCCTGGGAAAATACACTATTAAAAAGAACGATGGAAAAGAAAAACAAATACAGGTAATTTCTCATGTTTGGTACGCTTGATTTTAATCCGCCGAAGATAGGTAAATTGTGTATAAATGGACACCGAATTTGTATGATCTGCACCCATAGCGGCATGGCTATCAAAAATGTACTTATTTTCGTCTTTCTAAGCACGCCGCTATGGACGACAAAACCTATTGGACCCAACGATACGAGGCCGGTACCACGGGCTGGAACATTGGCTACCCTTCCACCCCCATCAAGGAATACGCGGACCAATTAACGGACAAAAACCTAAAAATCCTGATACCCGGTGCCGGTAATGGATATGAGGCCGAATATCTTTTTGACATCGGCTTTAAAAATGTGCACGTACTGGATGTTGCCGAAATTCCGTTGACCGAGTTCAAAAAACGCAACCCGCATTTTCCCGAAGCCAAAGTGATGCATGCCGATTTCTTTGCGCATGAAGGAAGCTACGACCTAATTCTGGAGCAGACCTTTTTCTGTTCCATAGTACCTACGGATGCCAATAGGAGCGCGTACTTTAAGCAGATGCGCCGGTTGCTCAAGCCTGATGGCATCCTTGCAGGGCTCTGGTTCGATTTTCCCCTGACGGACGATATGGAAAAAAGGCCCTTTGGCGGCAACAAGGAACTTTATTTGGGCTATCTGGACCCCTATTTTACCGTTCGTACATTTGCGCGGTGTTACAATTCCATCCCGCCCAGAAAGGGAAACGAACTGTTCGGGATTTTTGAGCGAAAATAACCAAGTGCCCCAAAACTTCAGGCCTTAAAAACTTAGGGGGACTTTTAAGTAGGCCTTACATTTCATTTACCGTATCTTTAGGCACATTGGTTTTTAGCCGATATGTTCACATTCAAAAAAATCAATCCCATGAAACGAACACTATTAAAATGTATGCCTGTAAAAGGTTTAGCCCTGGTTGCTTCTATTACCATGATTGCATGGAGCTGCAAGGAAACTCCCAAAGAAAACCCGGACGCTGCCATCACTAAAACGGTGAAATCCTATACCATTGAACAAATGATGGACAACGAGGCCATTGGCGGTGGCAGTTTTTCGCCGGATAATAGCAAGCTCTTGATTTCAAGTAATAGGTCCGGCATCTACAATATGTACACAATTTCAACAGAAGGTGGTGAGATGATGCCCGTAACGGAATCGGACAGTTCCTCGGTCTTTGCCATTTCCTATTTTCCAAAGGACGAGCGTATGCTCTTTAGGATGGACGGAAACGGCGACGAAATCTACCATATCTATATCAGGAACCTCAATGGAAGCATTACGGATTTGACCCCTGAGGAGGGCGCAAGGGCGAGTTTCCATGCGTGGGCAGCC
Source organism: Maribacter aurantiacus (assembly GCF_005780245.1). Lineage (NCBI taxonomy): Bacteria > Pseudomonadati > Bacteroidota > Flavobacteriia > Flavobacteriales > Flavobacteriaceae > Maribacter > Maribacter aurantiacus. The sequence continues at coordinate 6,984 of NZ_VBUK01000017.1, forward strand.
GATAAAAAGAGCTTCTTTTTCACGTCCAACAAACGGGATGCCCGCTATATGGACCTCTATCAAATGGATTTCTTGGATTACAGACCCCAACTCATATATCAAAACAATGAAGGTTATGACATTGGACCTATAAGCAAGGACCAAAAATACCTGGCCCTCTCCAAATCCCTGAATACGAATGATGCCAATCTCTTCCTTCAGAATTTGGAAACGGGTGAAAAGACACAGATCAACGAAGCGCAGAGCGCCAATAGCGGTCAGGATTTTACTCCGGACAGCGGTGCGTTGTATTACACGACCGATTTGGGTAGCGAATTTTCCTATGTAATGAAATACGATATACAATCTGGCGAACGCAGCAAGGTCATGGAGCGCGATTGGGATATTATGGGCAGTTATTTCACCGAGAACGGCACCTATCAGGTAACCTATATAAACGAGGACGCAAAGAACGTCATTGCCGTTACGGAGACCGCAACGGGAACGAATATCGACCTTCCCTCCCTCCCCAATATGGACATAACCAATGTAGGTTTTTCGGATGACGAAAAACTGATGAGTCTCTACGCAGGCGGGTCGCAAACACCTAGTAACCTATATGTGTATGATTTGGAGACCAAAGAGCTGAAACAGCTTACCAATGTACTGAACCCGGAAATAGAACCAAGCGATTTGGTCTCGGCGGAGGTAATCCGGTTCAAATCCTTTGACGGATTGGAAATTCCTGCCATTTATTACAAACCTCATCAAGCTTCCGAAACCAACAAGGTGCCCGCTTTGGTTTGGGTACACGGTGGTCCAGGCGGACAATCCAGGCAGAATTTCAGTTCCTTCATTCAATACTTGGTAAACCATAAGTATGCCGTGTTGGCGGTGAACAACCGCGGAAGCAGCGGTTATGGGAAGTCGTTCTACAAAATGGACGACCTCAACCATGGTGACAAGGATTTGAAGGATTGTGTGGAGGGCAAGAATTGGTTGGCCAACCAACCAGAAATCGATGGAGACAAAATCGGGATTATTGGAGGTTCCTACGGAGGATATATGACCATGGCGGCCTTGACCTATACACCCGAAGAGTTTGCCGTGGGCGTAAATTTATTTGGGGTAACGAACTGGATCAGGACCTTACGAAGTATTCCACCTTGGTGGGAATCCTTTAAGGATGCCCTGTATTTAGAGCTGGGTGACCCCAACAGTGCGGATTCCGTTCGGCTTAAGGCTATTTCCCCTCTTTTTCATACAGATAAGGTTACCAAACCCCTAATCGTGCTGCAAGGTTCCAAAGATCCCAGGGTGCTTCAGGTGGAATCGGATGAAATCGTGGCCGGCGTCAAGAAAAATGGCGTTCCCGTGGAATACGTGCTCTTTGAGGATGAAGGCCATGGATTTGTAAAAAAGGAAAACCAGATCGAGGCCTACAGCAGGGTACTACAATTTTTGGATGTCTATCTCAAAGGAGACGCGGGCACGCCCATTGAGGACGGCGAATCCATGGAAAGCGATATTTAATCAAAGGTCTAATTTCAAGACTTTAATTTTTGAATAGAGAATCAGGCATATTTATGAGGAGATTACTAGTTGTTGTATTGGGTATTGTTGTGACTTCGGCCTTGGGCCAAGACAATGGGGAAGACAAACTGGGAAGCTGGCACATGTATTTTGGCACCAATCAGATTGCGGAGAAGTGGAGCATCCATACAGAAGCACAACTTCGATATTTTGAACAGGCAAAAAACTTCAATCAATTGTTACTTAGGACAGGACTCAATTATCACATTGATGACAATGCCATTGCTACTATGGGATATGCCTATATACTTACCGACCCCACTTTTGAGGGCAACGAGAATTTGGTGAACAAAATATCTGAAAACAGAATATTTCAGCAATTTATCCTTAAAAACAAGGTTTGGGAATTTTTATTCGAACATCGGTATCGATTGGAACAACGTTTTATAACCTTTGAAAATGAAAATAGTCCTTTTTTTGATGAAAGAATTGAACACCGTGCCCGCTATCGGTTACAGATGACCGTTCCCCTAACGGACATTTTCTTTTTGAATTTCTACGATGAAATTTTTATCAACCTCCAGAACGAGGCATTTGACCAAAACCGGTTGTACGCGGCGGTGGGACTTAATGTGACCCATAATCTAAGCGTCCAGGCCGGGTATCTTAAAAACCATTTCAGAACCGTGAATTATGACAGACTACAGGTGGCCGTTTTCTATAACCCGGATTTACGTGGACTTTTCAATAAAAAATAGGATTGCCGGTATTTTCTTTCGCAATTCCATCAAATTTCCCAATCCTGTTAAAATGATTGGGATATGAGTTCATATAGCGCACGAAATTTCGTAATTTTAACAAAGTTAATTTTTAAAACCATAAAAATTAAACCCTCATCGAGGAAATTGTTATGGTGAGTTAAATACCTCTACAAAAGGAAATGTTTAAGAATCAAGCTATTAATCTAATTTTAAACGTATGAAAAAAGTAATAAAATTACCATTGGCCGCATTGGCCCTTTTTGCGGTCTTTAGTTGTAAAGAAGTGAAAAAGGAAACCAACGATGCCGCAAATGAAGTGGAAGAAACCATGGAAGAAATGACCATGGAAGAGGAAGAAGTGGAATCCGTTAAATTTATGATGGAGCCTAAAAGCGATAGTGATGTTCAGGGCGAGGTCACCTTTACAGAAGAAAACGGGGAAGTAAAAATGATGGCGTCCTTCACTGGACTCTCCGAAGGGGAGCATGCCATTCACATACATGAAAAGGCAGATTGCTCCGCGGATGATGGAACTTCTACGGGAGGCCATTGGAACCCTACCAACGAACCCCATGGAAAATGGGGCGCCAGTGAAGGTTATCACAAAGGGGATATTGGCAACTTTATAGCCGATGCAGACGGTAACGGTATGGTAGAATTTTCAACGTCTGAGTGGTGTATTGGTTGTGACGACCCAAATAAAAATATTGTGGGCAAGGCCGTAATCGTACACCAAGGTACGGATGACTTTACAAGTCAGCCCAGTGGTGCTGCCGGTGCTAGGGTAAGTTGTACGGGAATTATCCAATAGGATTAAAAAATAAAATGATAAAAGCCACCTACAGGGGTGGCTTTTTCTATTTTTAATAGCTAAATTCAGCCCTATGCAATTGGAACAACTGGTTGAGAGATTCCGGAAGAAAGATGTTTCCGCCTTCGAGACACTTTATGGCATGTATGCCGAAAATATCTGCGGGGTAATCAACACCATTGTCAAAAACGAAGGGCGCTCCCAAGAAATCTGTCAGGATGTATTTGTCAAAATATGGGACAATGCGGACAGTTATAATGCATCCAAAGGCCGATTTTTCACCTGGATCTTGAACATTGCGAGAAATGCGGCCATCGATGAAATACGTAGCAAGTCGTATAAAAATGAAAAAAAGAACCTTTCCGCAGATTACTTCGTACGTATTTTGGAAAGTAAGGAAGAGGAAGTTGTTCATACCGTAGAAACCGAAGGACTCTTAAAGTTAGTCCGGAGTCTAAAGAAAAAGTGTATACAACTCATTGAAATGCTTTACTTTAGAGGGTATACACAAAAGGAAGCGGCCGAAGAACTGGCCATTCCCGTTGGAACCGTTAAAACGAGAAATAGAAGCTGTATTTCCAAGCTCAGGGAAAACATGGAGATAAAATAAATGGATGTGCAAGAATACATAGCGTCTGGAATTTTGGAACTGTACGTCGCAGGGGTCCTTTCGGAGAAAGAAAACCTGGAAATACATAGATATGCACAGGAATATCCAGAAATAAAGGCAGAAATTGTGGCTATAGAGGCGGCCATCCTAGAGATTTCACAAAAAGCGAATACCATAACCCCTGTCGGTTTTGAAACCCTAAAATCACAATTGAATGCTGGGGATACATCGAAGGTTGTTCCACTGACCAAAGAATCAAGGCCTTGGACGCAATACCTAGGTTGGGCGGCTTCCATACTTTTGGCCATTGGACTTTTTTGGGTCTATAATCAAAATAAGGAATTGAAATCCCAGTTGGAATTGGTAGAAAGTCAAAACCAACAGTTAGAACAGCAAATAGCCGAGTCTAATTCCTCCTTGGAAAAATCGCGGGAGCTCCTCAATACGCTGAGGGACCAAAATATTTTGGTAATCCCTTTAGGAGGGCAACAAGTTTCTCCAGATGCCTATGCAAAGGCGTATTGGAACAAACAAGAGGAAAAAGTGTTTATAGACGCGAAGGGTCTACCAGCACCACCGGATGGTTTTGTTTATCAAGTTTGGTCCTTAAAATTATCGCCCTTAACCCCTACGAGCATGGGTCTTTTAGAAGATTTTACCGAGGATGAAAACAAGGTGTTTGCGCTGAACAATCCAAATAATTCCGAAGCCTTTGGGATAACTTTGGAACCTGCCGGAGGTAGTGAGACACCCACATTGGAGCAACTCTATGCACTTGGAGCGGTTGCATCCTCCTAAATTATTTGAATCCCACTATAGATTGCTTACTGGAAAAATTAGTATTTTTCGACCATGGATATAAAGAAACTCTTTGGTACCATTCTCACCCTGTTAGGAATTGGGGGGTTGGTCTACGCCGCCATATTATTTGGCAATAGTACAGGAACAACAAAGGCCTTGATCGTATATTCCGTTCTGGGCGGTATATTTTTCTTCTCGGGAATCGGGCTTTTGAGAACAACAAAAAGTTAAATGATCTACTGGATTTAGATATCCTTGGAGACCTTATGAAATCGCAATGTGCGAACCATCCATTTAGGTAATGGTTTATGCGGATTTCGTTTTTTTAAATCAAGGTAGATACCCAATGGTTTTAAAATAGGTACTTTATGGGTTTCCACGAATTCTATTAAGGTTCCATCTGGGTCTTCCACATAACCAAAATGGCCCGCCGCGTCGCCCATATCAAAACTTTGGGCGCTATCTACGGTAAATGGATAGTTTAAGGAGGCTGCACGGTTCCTTAATTTTTCCATCCCTTGTACATCAAAACATACGTGGATATATCCTAAATCACCCCATAACCTATCCTCGAATATTCTATTTGGTTTTCTATCCAATGCTTGCAGTAATTCTATTTGGGTTGGTCCCAACAACTCCCCAAAACCACCAAAATTAGGTCGGGAATGCGCTAGTACCACTTTCCTGAATAAACCAAAATTTGCATCAGGTGTGTTGTTAAGGGGCAATTCTAAAGTTTGGTCCGATACCAAAATACTATAGCCCAACAAATCACTGTAGAACCGTATCGATTCCGATATTTGTGAAACCCCTATCACGACTCCCAGCACGCCACCTGTGCTCAAACTTGTCTTATTAAAAAAGTATCTATCCTGTACAACTTCGACCAGATTGTCCCAGGGGTCCTGAAAATAGAAAGAAATTCCATTCTTCACAGTTTTATTTATACCTGTCAAATATTTTAATTCCAGCCCCCTCAACGAATCATAACTCTTCTGAATATCGTTGCTCCGTATTTTCATAGCATTTATCCCTAAATCACCAAGAATTATTGGGAATTTGGGTTTTTGGGGAGTTCTGCTCAAAAACTGCCAGATTTCCAAACCACCCCCTCCCAGCATATTTAAGGACAAATAAGCATTTCTATGGCATATCTCACCACTTGTATACCTTTTCATGAGTGCTGCCGGCGCTTCGTCCTTGAAAACAAGAATATCAAAACCCAAGTGCTTTCTATACCAATTAAAAACTGCCTTGGTGTCCGATACTCCTATACCTACTTGTTGTATGCCATTTATGATGTCAGGTGTTGTAGGGCGTTCTGATGAGTTTGTCATGAATCGTTTTTAGTTTTTTACTTGGATATCCCAACCTAAACAGGATTACAAGCAAGAGGTTGGAAAGGTTCACCCGTAGATAGGAGTTGGCTTCGTACTTTCTAGCAGATACTATCAAATCGTTTTTTATGATCTTGTAGCGTATCCCATTCTTTTTCATGCGCTCAAAAAACTCGAAGTCCTCCATCAAAACCTGGGTTTCCTTAAAGCGGCCGAGGGTTTCAAAAACTTGTCCTTTTATAAATAGGCATTGATCTCCGCCACCTGTGAATATGCCGTCCTTAGCCGTGAAATAGGAATTGATCTTCAAGGGCAAACTTTCCCTATCGAACCTGTATGAAAAGAATCCAGCGTCAAATCCGTCATTAATTGTTTTCTGTATGTCTTGTAAAAATGACTCCGGTGGTTTTACATCGGCGTGCAAAAAAGCCAAGACCTCCCCTTTAGCCAATTTGGCCGCTTCGTTCATCTGGCATGCCCTACCCTTCTTAGTGCACCTTATAATATCGGCCTTATCCAGGGTTTCCCTTTTAAAATCCATTTCGCTCTCCGGTGAAAGTGCCACTAGTATTTCAAAGGGAACTTGCGAGGAAAAGCTTGACAACCTACCGACCAATAGGTCGATATTTACGGTTTCTTTATGTGATGGAATTATAATACTGATCATAGCAACAAATAGGTCGTTCCCCAAGTCCGTAACTTTAATTTTCCGGGGATTTTCTAAATCTACGGAATTAGCACCGTAAGGGTTTTAAAATCGTCACTATAATTCTTTAGATTCTACTGAAAGTTCAAAAAAGAATTTACGACAAAGATTGAAACAGCAAAGGATATACTGTGATAATCCCAACAATAATTAAAGTAGTCTATAGGTTATCAAAATAAAACCATTTACGGATTCGTACGTAGGTACTAAAAACAAAAAACATGATGCGTTCAAAATATATAGCAGACTACTTTGGGGCAAGCCCACGGTGCATTCACCAGAAACAATCCTTTAATTTAAAGGCAGGCCTGCGAGAATTCTACCACTTGGCGGTGACAATCAACTTACTTTTTATCCTATTGATAGGCACTTGGAACGGTTTTGGCCAAAGCACATCCAAGTCCGAAACTATTGACTTCAACAAGCTTTCGGTAGAATTCCTGGTCAAAATCAAGAACCAAGAAAATACCCAAAAAATCCAGGATACCTTTTCGAATGTCACCATTAAGGAATTGGAAGATGCCCTGGACACGAACCAAAAGAAATTGGCTTTTTGGGTCAATATTTACAATGCCTATATCCAGGTAATACTGAGGAACAACCCAGATTTGTATAAGGATCGAAGCAAGTTTTTTAAGGCGGACCAGATTTCTTTTGCCGGGGAAATGATTTCCTTTGAATTGATTGAGCATGGCATCATTAGGGGGTCTCAATGGGAATATGGTTTGGGGTTTATCGGTAAACTATTTCCTGGGGAATTCGAAAAAAGATTACGGGTAGAGGAGCCCGACTATCGAATCCATTTTGCCCTCAATTGTGGCGCAAAGGACTGCCCGCCCGTAGCCATTTACGAGTGGAAAAGGTTGGATGAACAGTTCGCCAAAAGTACCAGCAATTACCTGAAGCGGACCACGGAGTACGATGCCGTCAAAAAAGAGGCAAGGGTAACAACCTTGTTCAGTTGGTTCAGGGGAGACTTTGGCGGTACGGACGGTATAAAGGAGATATTGAAGAAGGAAGGCCTGATTCCGACTACCAAGGGCATTGATCTTGAGTACAAAAATTATGATTGGACCTTGGAATTGGATAATTTTGCGACCCTTTAATGGAAGTGTCGACAAATGAACCACCTTTCCCAAGTAAAAAAAATCTGTATATTTCTATTTGTACTACTGGGTATATACTCGGCTACCTTACTTCCCAATCTTAGATTTTCATTTGATTTTAGTCAGTTTTTTCCCGAAGAAGATCCAGATCTGGAGTTTTATCAAGATTTTGTGGCCGAATTTGGTACCGATGATAATTTTCTGCTCATCGCCGTTGAAAACGAACCTACCGTTTTCAATCAAGAATTTTTGAAGCGATTCAATGCTTTTTCGGAAGATAGCAAGAACTTTGATTTTGTTGAGGAGTGTTCATCATTAACGACATTATCCTATCCACTTAAAACTAGCTTTGGTTATACCCAGTTGCCCATAATCCATTTGGATGACCCTTCGGCCTATGAAAAGGACTGGGAAAAAATTAAGCAGGACAAGCTTTTTACCAATTTCCTAATAGATCAAAAAGCTACCTCTACGGTAGTTGCCCTACGCACCCAGGACGATATCGATTACCAACAGGCGGAGATTTTACTTTCCCAGGTACGGTCGTCCTTAAAGAAACATCAATTGGATGAATACCATATCTTGGGGAGGGCCTTCTTTTTGGAAGCCATTGTGGACATGCAAAAAAGCGAAGTCTTAAAGACCAGCATCATAGCCGCTATTTTAGTCCTGATTATTTTATTATTGGTGTACCGAAGCCTGGCCTTGGTCCTTATTTCAATGGTGTCCATAAGTGTTTCCCTTTTACTTTTTTTAGGCATTTTGGCACTTTGGGGAAAAGAACTGAACGCTATGGCTGCCTTTTACCCTGTTTTGATGCTCATTGTTGGTACTTCGGATGTGATACACGTAACGGACAGTTTTATACGCAAAATCCAGTCGGGAATTCCTAGATACAAAGCCATCCGTTCCTCGCTTCGTGAAGTGGGGCTCACCACTTTACTGACCTCGGTCACCACGGCGGTGGGCTTTATGACGCTGTTGTCCTCCAGGTTGGCCAGTATTCAGGAATTTGGCATCAACGCAGCTATTGGGGTCATGGTGGCGTACATCACCGTTATCTTCTTTACCGGATCGCTGTTGATAAGTCTTCCCGAAAGGATGCTGTTGGGAAGAAAAAGTGTCTCAAAGAAATGGGTGGACCTACTACAAGGAGTGAACACTTTCACCAAAGATTATCCAAGACCCATTCTGTTAGGTACAACGGTGTTCACGATTTTATGCTTATGGGGTATCAGTCTGATAAGTACCAATTATGAGTTTAAAAGAACGTTGCCCAATAGAAGTGAAATTGCCGCCGATTTTGAATATTTTCAAAATAACTATGCCGGCTTCCGGCCCTTGGAAATCGCGGTCATGTCCAAAAACGACTATTCAGTCTTGGACTACTCCGTAGCATTGGAAATTAAAAAATTGATGAATTATTTGGCCGAAATTCCTTCTATAGGCAACCTGCAATCCTCCAATTTACCATTCCAAGTGTTGCACAAGGCACATAATCTAAATAAATCCGAATTTCTGACCTTACCCGATGATGCGGCCACTTTTGAAAAATACAAGAAGGATATCCAAAAATTGGGAAGGCAGCAATTGGAACGGTTCGTAAACAAGGATGCCTCCATGGCACGTATCAATGGAAGATTACAGGATATAGGCACGGATAGCTTAAAACTGGTATATGAGAAGATTGAAAATTATGCTGACAATAAATTGGATACCACAAAAATAAAGGTCAAGGTAACCGGAAAAAGCATGCTTTTGGATAAAAATTCGGAATACATTCGAAGCAGTCTGCTAGAAGGGCTGTTCTTTGGCCTGCTACTCATTGGCGTCATAATGGTCTTGGTTTTCAGAAACCTAAAACTATTTATCATTTCACTGATTCCCAACATGTTGCCGATTCTTTTTGCCGGTAGCGTACTGGGCTATTTGAATATCCCATTGGAAGCTTCCCTTTCGGTGGTATTTGCCATTGTATTTGGTATAGCCGTGGATGATACCATACATTTTTTAGGGAAGTACAAACTTGGTATCACTCAAGGACTCACTCAGGAACAGGCCCTGGAAAAGACATTTGCACATACAGGAAGGGCGTTGGTAATTACGACCGTTATCCTCTTTTTTGGGTTTTTGGTGCTCTTGTTTTCAATACACCAACCCAGCATTACGATAGGCATCATAATTAGCGTAACCCTAGTAACCGCTTTGATTTTGGATATACTATTGTTGCCCGTGTTAATCCGTAAAATGATAAAGGAAGCGTAATTTATTTTCTATCCAAAAGTTTTTTTAGTGAACGATGGGCCAGAATTGTTTTTCCTAACATAATGACCATAAGAGCAATCCACAAAGAAAAGAGTAGGTATTCCATAACACGTGAATTTTAAAGTTTCAGTTTGGTTAAATTCATATCCTATTTAAAAGTTTTGGGGCTTATAAATAGATTTAAATATGCATTTCACCGATAAATATATGCATTTCATCCTGTCCATTATTAAAAATCGGTAACTTTTCGATGAAATGCATCCTGATAAAACGCCATGACCAAAAGGTCATGGCGCAAACAACAAAACAATCCAACCTAAAACAAACCGGTAATGAAAAAATAGTACTCCAATTACAGTTCTTGAATTTGCCTTTCCATTAACGGGCCCAATTCATACACTGCACCAATAAGTTCCTTTTTCAAATCCTTTACTTTTTCTGCATCGTTATTGGCCTCATAGACTTCGGCAGCTTGGTACAAAAGGGCAGGTTCAAACGTTTTATGAAGTACATAATTATCCATCAATTCCTTGGCCTTTTCCAAATTACCCATCTTTAGGTGGCTATACGCCAACCAGCTATAGGACTCTGGCGTAGGTCTGTTGAAAACCTCCTTCTTTGCCAGTTCCAATGCCTTTTCATACTGCCCGGTTTCATCAATAAACAAACCTACATTGTAGGCGTTGTACATATCGCCATAGGATGGGTTATCCACTTTTTGGAAATATTCGTTTAAGTTTTTGAGGCGTATCAGGTCATTGTCCATGTAATCGGCTATTTCCGCCTTAAGCAAATAGTAATCGGGAGCTTGATAGTTCTTTGTTACAGAATCCAGTATTCTAAGGGCCTCCTCCGGATTTTTATCATTGGAAAACACAATCCAGGCAATGCCCTTTTTCGCATAGGCATAATTGGAATCCAGTTCCAAAGCCATTAAGTAGTGGGCATAGGAATCCTGTAGTCTTCCCGCATGACCATAATAATCGGCCAAATTGGTGATACTCCACAAGATTAGTGCCTCGTTATTGGAAGAAATAGCAATAGCCTTGGCCTTCTCCATAAAGTTGATGGTCGTATCCAAATCGCCCTTATAGTCGTTCCATTTTGCCAACCGGATCAAGTATCCAAAGTCCTTCATGTTCTTTATGCTGTCCAAATACTTTTCTGCAGTATCGTAGTTTCCCAACTCCATATGAACATCAAAAAGTAAGTACCGATTTTCCCTGGGATCCGAACCAATTTCCAGTGCCTCTTCCGCTAAGACCAAAGCTTCCTTGAATCTATGCTGTGATATGTAGTTTCTGGCCAAGGACCTTCTATACCCTGCCCTGCCTACGGCAGCTATTTTTACGGCTCTTTGCAGACTTTTTTCCGCTTTTTTTAGATAGTCAATATCACCTGTCTCCTTAAAAAAACGATTGTACTCACCCCCTACTATCCCAAAACTAGTCAGTTGCATACTGTCTGCCCTGATCTTGGAATTCCATAGTTCAAAATATTTGGAGGTTGTTTTTGGGGTCTCTACCGTTAAATATTTATTGTAATCATTTGCATTGGCCACCTCGTACTGTTTCTTTTCTGAACAAGAAAGTAGTACGGTAATTAGTGCCAAAAAGTATAAATAGCGTTTCATAATCTGTTTATTTGGATTGTCATTTAGAATTTTAAAATAAGGGGGAGGTTTTAAACTCCCCCTCGCTCCTCTTTTTCATAGTCTTTATTCAGGAGCTCCCAAATAAGGGAATGTTGTAGCTATGTCCGCGGTTAGGCCAACCCCGTCCGAGGTCAATCTTGGCAAATCTGGTGTTCCGTCCATATCAATGTCCTGACCACTAAAGCGATCCCCTTCCATACCACCGAACAATAAAATCAGGGAAACATCGATTACATCATCCTGAGGCCTTCTACCGGTCAATGCAACTTCGTCACCATCGGGCACCAAAATTCTTCCATCCATATCATTATCGGTTCCTGGATCAAAGTAGGTCGTTGGCAGATCCGGAGCTACTTCCAACACATCGGCAGCCAAATATCCTGTAAGCGTGGCCGCATCCAAACCTAGGATATTGGGTTCATAGTTAACATCTTCTGGGTTAGCTCCCAATAAATTGGCGTACACGTCATGATAGGCTTCCAATCTAGCCTCAAAACCAGCTTGGAACATGGCGCCCATTTGAGAAGGTATGGCCATGTTGTGCGCATTTTTTGTTTCGTCATCAGCGCTTAACACTGTATTAATCCCCGGCCTTCCCATAAAGTCTATCTGCACGTAGGTTCCTGAGAAATCTGGCATCATAGGACCCATTCCATCTTCGCAAGGTGTGCAGGAACCCCCGCAATCGACAGCCGTTTCATCTCCGTTCATGATACCATCATCGCACGTTCCATTGGCCATTGGAGGAGTAAAATCATCATCGTTGTTACAGGCTACCAGTGTTAAAACGGTACAGACCGTAAGAAACAAGAACTTTATTTTATTTAGTTTCATCTTTTTATTTTTTTAGCGTTCGTTATTATTGTTTTGCATTGGTAGTCACCCAAGTCTTGTAAACCGTTAAGCCCAAGGCATTTGTTGCCGTTGTTTCCCCCAACATGGTGTTGGGAATTTCTACTACGATAGACATGGTATTGGCCCCATCAAAGGTATCGACCGCTGTAGTGTCATCATCTGCTGTTGAATTGGGGTCTCCAGCAGGCTTAAAACCTTCCGGGGCCATTCCGCCTATGACCGCATTGAATTGAAAAAAGTCAAAAAAGAAGGCATCCTGCCTTGGCCCTGCAAATAGGGAAACACCACTGGAAGTCGTTTCCACAATGGCCGTATCAGCAGAAATATCAACAGAACCCAATGGACTATCGACCATTACCTGACCGCTAGTTCCTGTGGTAGTTGGGGCAACAGGACCAAAGAAATACATTTTTCCATCCCTAGGAATCGCTTGTATAACCAAGTCTTCAACTAAATCCCCATTAGTATCGATATTGATTTCGGTCAACACATTTTCATCGAAGGTGCCATAGGCCAAATCTGGCAGTACATTTGACTGAAGGTCTACGGCAAACACCGTGTTGTCCGAGCCCAAGGATGGCTCAAAAGCGTAATAATCAGCAATATCAGCACTGGTTCCCATAGAATCCGGAGCATCGATGTGGTCCGCAGCTACTAAGAGAGCCGCAATGAGGGACAATACCCCAAGACCGGTAATAAGGTTTTTGTTTTTCATAATTAAAGTTTTTAGATTAAATCAACCTTACCTACGGAACTGAATATTAGAAGTTTGCTTTTAAATGTTAAAGTATTCTTAATATATTCCCGATATCAATCTCTTAAAAGGAACAGAAGCAATTTGATTTATTATTTTCTGGGTTAGCCAATAGAACAAATTGTGTAACAATTTTGACCAAGGAACAGAATTGGTAATTAGCTAACTTTGCCACCTCGCAATAAAAACAAAATGAACCCATCGGCAAATGGCTGGATAGATAAGTTTGGCTCTCTGGTAAAATACCACGATGGGAGATACACCAGTTTTGATATTTTATTCGAGGACCTAAACAGTTGGGGCTTTGTCTACGGCATTAATACGGGTTTCCCAGATTTCATTACCCCGGAGCATGAGTTTTCAGAGGATGAAAAGGCCAAGATCAATTTGTTGACCGCGCTCTATTTCACCTTAAAAATTGCACAGCCCCAAACCGATTTTCAAGATTTTCTTGAAAAGATATTTCAGTTTTACGAGACCTTGGAAGTCAATAAAGTTTCTTTTTTGGGAAAACTCTTCTCCGGAAGCAAAACCTCCTCAAAGCTTGAGAAAATTCTGGATTCAAGGGTTTATCTTGAGGATAATATTATCAGCAAAACCTTCAATAGTTCCATTACGAATTCCCTCCTATTCATTGATGTGCTGCTATTTAAAAGGTATCTAATGCATGCAAAGGGTATTAAAAAACATGCACAACGGCTGGAATATCTTGCCATCAACATTACTTATCATGCCTTGAATTCCAAGCGTAAGAACAAAAAGGATAAAAAGCTGGCGCAATTATTGGCCTCATCATTGACCTTTATCGATGGTGATTCACAAAAGTTTGATAACTCTTATAGAAACCAGTTGCTTACAAATGATGATCTATGGGAAAAAAGGTATCTTTTGAAACTGGCATGTTTAACGGTTTGGGAAGATGGATCCCTGGAATTTATGGAGTCCGAGTTCATACAGATACTAGGAAAGGACCTCCAATTAGATGCCCACACCATAAAAAATTCCTTGGCGCATGTTTCCAATTTTATAAATTCCAACAAGGAAACCATTCCCTTTTTGCAGGACCAGAATATGGCCATAAAGTTCTACGACAGTATGTCCAGACTGGTCAACCGTTTAATTCTAAGGAACAAAAAGCGATTACTCAAGGAACTTTCCGGAAGTGCCGAGTTGGTGTCCTTGCTTTCAAAATCCACCGTAAGGGACCTTACGAAAGAGGAAAAGAAAAAGGTGCAAACCCAATTGCTGGATATTTTTAAGAGTATACCGTCCCTGGCCATCTTCCTGCTTCCTGGGGGCGCTATCCTTTTACCTATTTTTATTAAGCTGATTCCTACCCTATTACCCTCTGCCTTTGATGAGAACAGGGTGGAGAATGAGGAGTAGCAGTGAACGACAGTTAACAGTTAACAGTGAACAATAAGCAGTAAAAGTAGGCAGTAACAGTTAGCAGCTAGCAGTGACAGTAAGCGGTAACAGAAAGCAGTAACAGTGAACAGTAGACAGTGAGCGTTAAGCGTCAAGCGTTAAGTGTTAAGCGTTAAGCGTTAAGCGTTAAGCGTTAAGCAACAAAACACTTTCCACTTTTAACTTTCAGCTTTTAACTTTTAACTCACTCCAACCACAATTTAAAATCCTTTACGCGTTCCCTGCTCACAATGATTTCCTGCTCCGAAAAGGAATTTAGTTTGATCTGCAAGCGCGAATTGGTGTAGGAAATAATATCCTTTATATAGTTTATGTTCACGTAAAATTTGCGGCTCACCCTAAAGAAAGTATCGGGTTTGAGTTCCTCCTCCAAATTTTCCAACGTGGTGTCCAATAAATAGTTCCTGCCATCAGAGGTAGCGGCATATGTACCTTTATTCTCACTGTAGAAGCATTCCACTTCGTCGGCATTTATTATTTTTAAATGTTGACCGACCCTGACGGTAAACCGCTTTTTATACTCGCGCTCCAACGGATTTACAAGCAGTTTTTTAATATCCTCAAAATCCAAACCCAGTTTTTTGGTTTCGGGTTTTAAGTGTCGGTATTTTTTTACGGCGCTCTCCAGTTCCTCATCGTCAATGGGCTTTAGCAAGTAATCTATACTATTGAGCTTAAAGGCCTGAAGGGCGTATTCATCGTAGGCCGTTGTAAAGATGATGGCACTTTTTACATCCACTGCATCAAAAATTTCAAAGGAAAGACCATCGGACAATTGAATATCCAAAAAAATAAGATCGGGATGCTCGTTTTCTTGAAACCAAGCAATGGATTCCTCCACCGAATGTAACATTGTGGAAACGGCCACATCCAGCTCCCCTAGTAACCGGCCAAGTCTTCTGGCAGCCGGTTTTTCGTCCTCGATAATAATTACGTTCATACGAGTGTTAATTCAAAAATTTATAGTTCAAAAAAATAACTCTTACTCTCTCATTGAACCTTTCTCTTCCTCTTCTCTCAAAAATTTTTCCATTTGCCTTTTCTCCCAATTCTTGATGAATGTAGGCTTTAGTTCCTCCCATGATTTCGATTTAAACCTAAAAACATAGAGTGCGTGGGCCAATAAACCTATTCCCCAGAGTATGGGAGTTCCTATAACGTTCCAACTTACCCAACCACTAAAGTTTGGGTCCTGCATCCAATCATATTCACCTTTGAACCAATTGAATAGGTTCAATTTAACGATTATCAAAAGAGCATTTATAATAATATACACTCTTAGATGACTGTAGAATTTTTTGATCTGCTGCACCTGTCGTTGCGCCTTTTTATATTTCTCCGATTGTTTTAGACTACCTTCCATGCCTACCGAATTTTTCAGCTTCACGCTTATCCTCTTCCATAAATTTCTGAATCTGTCGTTTCTCCCATTCCTTTGAAAATAGCGGGTTATAGGAAAACACTTTCATCCCATGGAAAAATAGGCCTATGCCCCAAAAAAACCAGATAGAAAAACTTCCAAAATCCAGGACATCCCAAAAATCCGCCCCGCTTCCCATCCTACCAATGATGGTGGAAATGGTAATAAATGTGTTCACTCCAATATATGCGGCCAAATGCCAGTAGAAACCCTTTAGTTCCTTAAGCCGTTCTTTGGCCCTTTCCATTTTGTTTTGATCTCTTTCCATTACTTCCATTTTGTTTGTTCCTCCTCCTCCTGCATCAGTTCGTTAATTTTACGTTCTTCCCAATTCTTTCCTAGAATTGGGTTAAATCCAAAAGCTTTTACTCCTTGGAAAACCAGCCCTATGCCCCACCCGAAAGCGGCCCACAAAAACCACGGATAATTCCATTCGTTCAGCCAATAATTTAGTCCGGCCAAAAAGCCAATGAAGATTACATAGGACAGTGCACTTGTATAAAACTTTTTTATGTTTTCAACCCGTTCCTTGGCCCTAAAGTATTTTGATTCTTGATCTCTGTTATTCATGACGTTACGTTTGTTGATTCTTCGGTTACCTTAAAGATACCGTTTTCCTTAAAGTTCGTCGTTCTTCATAAACTCTTCCAATTTTCTTCGTTCCCAGTCCTTTCCAAAAAATGGGTTATAGTCAAAGGCATTGGCCGCATGGCCCAACAAACCCAAGCCCCAACCAAAAGCGGGAAAGAAGGCCCAGGGAAAACTGGTAGTTTGATAGTTGATCCATATCAAAAACGGAATGACGAGGCAATACGCCAATAAATTGCCATAAAAACCTTTGATTTCGGCCACTTTTTCCTTGGCCCTTCGGTATCTATAATCGCTTTTATTTCTCATGATTTTTTCTTTTAAGGAAGGTAATCCTTCCGGTTATTTTTTATTGATATATCAAATTTCAGGGATTATCAAGGGTTTTGAAAAAGTGGTTTACCCAATTGTACAATTTGAAGGATAAACTGTCATCCGGAACGGTAGGGATGGAAAACGATGTCTTTAAAAAAGAATTTTCCATGAAAGTATGAAGGTATCCATCAAGGAAAGAATCAGAAATCATCCTTGTCCATAAGCTCCTTGAGCTTGCGCTCCTCCCAACGTTTCCCCCAAATAGGGTGATAGCCAAAAGCCTCCATACCGTGGGTCAACAGACCAAAACCCCATCCAAGCACCGGAAATATCACCCAAGGAAAGCTTGTGGTCTTATGGTTCAAATAGACCATAAATGGAATAACGATACAATAGGCTATAAGGTTCCCGTAGAAGCCTTTGATATTTTCCACTTTCTCCTTTGCCTTCTGATAGCGCTTGTCCTCGATGAATTCCTCCTGGGTCTCCACAACGGAAACTTTTTGGGTCAACATGGGAAGTTCTACGGTGAAATTACCGTTGGTTTTATGGATTTCCATTTTTCGGTGGCTCAAAAGTTCATAGCGCTGCTGAATATTCTGTAGGCCAACTCCACTGCTTTTCTTGACCACCTGTTTTTCCTGAAGGTTATTTGTTACCTTTAAATTCCCGTCTTCCTCGAAAATCCTTATATGCAAAGGTTTTGAAGCGTTTACTATGTTGTGCTTTACTGCATTTTCAAGTAATAGTTGCAGGGAGAGCGGAACGATCTTAGCCTCTGGATTGGAGGCATTTTCCGGAATATCCAGAACGATACTGTCCTCGAAACGCATTTTCAATAGCTTAACATAAGTTTTGGCGAACTGTAACTCCTCATCCACGGAAACCAAATCCTTGTTTTTTTGTTCCAATACATATCGATAGACCTTGGAAAGCGACGTGGTGAACTTTTGGGCCTGGTCCGGGTCCTCCTCGATCAAACTTGTAAGAACGTTCAAACTATTGAATAGAAAATGGGGGTCCAACTGGTTCTTCAAGGCATCGAACTTCGCCGATGCCGTCCCAGCTATTACCTTTTGCTCCTTAACTTTGCTGTCCTGTAAGGCCTTATAAAAATAAAAGGCATGTAATATCGCCGATACCAAAATAGCGATGAGCAAGGTATAGAAATAGGTTGCATAGTCTTCGTTCCTCAAAAATTCCTGAAAACTATTCCCAAAATAACCTACTTCTACAAAGATTCTGGCCAGGCCATAGGAAAGCACCGTAAGGAGTATAGATCCCACAGCTCCAAACCATAGCCGTTTTTGCGTTTGGGTTTCCCAACTGAATTTTTGGGAGAGGAAATCGTTATAAAAGATATTGCATGCGGTAATTGTGAAGGCATATACGAAGGTAATCGCCACATCCTGCAGTTCATGTTTCCATACAATACCATTCTGCAGGGCGAAAATGATATTGATCGCAGAAATACCTAGCGTAATGTACAAGCTTATCCTTAATACCTTACTGATGGTTTCAAAGGAAAACTTACTCTCCTGTCCCAAATCTTTTGATGCTTCCATAGCACGACATTATCCATTACAACTTTCATGGGTTTGCTTCGCCCTGTCCTCTCCCCAATTGGGATAAAAAGGACCTTTAGGCTTAAAGTTAGCAAAAAGTTCCAAGGACCTTTCCACATCCTTACAAAATGGGGCGGTATCCTGACCGAAATAAGCTGCGGATCCCATGTCCCACTCCGCCTTTGAAAACACCACCCTAGGGTTATCAGGTGCAATGCGTAAAGCTTCATTGTATAGGGAGACAACCTTGGCGGAATGGGTCATTCCATAGGTAGCCCCATCAAAGGCGATCCATGCCGTATAAAGCATGGCCTGTTGGACCATAATCTCTGGGTTATTGGGCGAAATCCGCTTGGCGATGTCCAAAAACTGTTGGGCCTTTTCCAATTGCTGTTTCAATTTACTTTCGTCCTTTTCGCCAAAGGAGTTGATGGTATTGATTTGTGCTACATAATAATAGGGCAGCCAATTATCTTGCTCCGCATTGCTTATTCTTTCAAAAAGATTGGAAGCTTCCATGGACTTGCCCTCGCCCCAAAGTGTAAAGGCCTTTTCCATTCCTTTGGTAAATTGATCTTGGGACCAAGCACTAGTAGTAAGCACTACTAGCAGCAGTGTGATAATTTTTTTCATTTTGAACAGCTTTTAGTGAATTTGAATTGAATGTTTCAATGTTCCGCCCAATAGCTGAAATTTTGCGTCCCGCCATCTTGGGGGACCAAATCTTGAAGGTGCGTTGTTGGAAGCTCCAAAACGTTCAGTAGGCAGTCCAAAAAGCCGGTTTAGCTTTCCGTCGTTGTCCTTGTCGTGAAACACGGAAATGGCATAAACCCCTTCTGGAATATCCCTAAAAATAACTGTGGTGACCCCATTAGCTATTTTTCCGAAAGCTCCCTTAAATGGCTTTAGCAACCAACCCTCCTCAGAATTGTAAAGTCCCACCAACATCTGCCCTTCGTCGTTTTCCATCCCAGTAATTTCCAGTTCTATGGTGCCCATGGTGGCGGTTTGCGCCATCCCTAAGCTCAACCAAAAAATACAGATGATGGTAATAAGACATTTCATTGGGTAAACATTAATTTGCTGTTCAAATTTCCATGAACGATACTGCAATTTATAAAAAGAATTACCCAATTGTAGATTTTGGAAGACGGATTGTATTTTTTTTAACCAGTAGTGTTTGAGAAAAAATGGTGCTTTAGTTTTGAAACCTTTCCTTGTAGTTTTCCAACCACTTCAGGGATTAACCAAATAATGCAATTTTAAAATTGGGGTATCTAGTTCTTATTGACTCGATGGGTAATACGTCTGTTTGTAATAATCGAACGAACCCCAATAGTGAATAAAGCTGGCAGGGATGCTACTGCCGGACATGAAGCAGCCGAATTCGATAGCAACACACGGTAACGATAACCATTCTTTTGTAAGTCAACTGCATTAGCCTGAATTTGCAAGTTGGACGTTTGTACCCCGCTATATCCACTACCATTAAGGAGGTTGCTAAATGACACTCCCCCATTCGTGCTTACTTGCCACTGGTATTGGTCCACATTGTTCGCCGTAACCGAAAAAACCACTGTAGTACCTGCAGTGGTATTGACATCCATTGGTTGGGAAAGAATTTCCGATTGATAAACGGAAATTATCTGGAAAACGTTTGTTGTATTCCCAGCAGCATCTGTAATTGAATAGGTCCTTGTAATCGTTTCAGGATTATAGCCTCCATCCGTACTATCGCCCACATGGGTTACGGTCAAGGGGCCTACGCAGTTATCGGCTTCATCCAAGACTAGGGAAGTATCAGGGACTGGTACATCGGCACTACAATAAACACTTATAGCGCCCGGATTACTAGCTGTTGGCGCTGTGGTATCTTGTACTGTAATGGTCTTAGTAAAGGGAACGCTAATATTTCCACTGCTATCCGTTGCCATATAGGTAATTACCCTTGTAAAATCATTTTCGGAATTGAAAGTTGTTATTTGATCCGATATAATCGAAATGTTCGCGACCGAACAATCATCCGTGGCCACTGGGGGTGCAAAGGGTATCGATCCACAAAAAACCGAAATTCCATCGGAAGTGGGATCAAAGCCAAAATTGACACCAGACCATTGAATATTGCCTCCAGGGATACCTCCATACGGCGCAATAGGGCCCGTTCCGGCAAGTGTTAGGTCGAAAGTGCCGTCCCCATTGTCCAATTGGGAATAGGTAAACGCTCCTTGATTGCTTAATTGGGAAACATTCAACTGGTAGTCGGCATTAGGAATTTGCACTTCCCAAGCATCGATCTGTGAGCCTGTATTATTTTGAAGACCAAAACCCCAAGAATACTGAGCCTCGTTAAAAAAAGTAACACTTAAAGAGCCACAAACCGACAAAGAAGGAACATCTGATGCACATTGGTAAGATTCGTCCAATGATCCACTGGCACTTACCCAGGTAGGCGCAGTGTCATCCATGGTTAAACTTGTGGTGGCACTAATATTGAGTACAGGGTCCCCTGGCATACCACCGTACTCCACCACATAACCTTGTGGAGCATATGCACCACTTCCTCCTCCATTGGGCAGGTCGTTCCAAGAACCCAACGGAGCTCCACCCCTTACTACCGATGGATCTGTGATATGGGCATAGTCTTCATTACCCGATTGGTTAGGCTCCCCTCCGTTCCAATTCGCAAAATTGGTGGGTGGTAACGTACTCCCATCAGCGCGACCACTCCAAAATGGGGTCCCAGCTTCTGGACCGGTAACCCAAAACCATTCTCCTTCCGTGGCCGCATCACTTGCTCCGATCCATCCAACACCTTGTGCTTGCGAACCGGAAAAATCAGCCTCCTCTTGGGTCGTCAATGTAGCCAGATAGCCTTGTAATCCAAAATATGTTCGGTTGCTGGCGGCTACTTCAGCATCCGTCCAAGAAATTCCAACGTCCGCCACGAATTCATAATAATGGCCGGTAGCTGGCAAAAAGTTCGCCTCGCCTACCGTGATGGAAAACTGCCTACTTCCTGTAGGATTTGGAGAACTAGTACTATAATGAACGTCCAAAATCGCATTTTCAAAAGCTGAATAGGTTGCAGGTCCTTGTAAGGTGAGTTTTCCTTCTACGGCATCCCAAGTTGACGTAATTCCTGGATGACTGCCTGTGAGGGTCAAAAGATCTTCCCCAGCTATATAACCATTTGAAATTTGCACATAAACTGCCGTAGTAGAAGTATCGTCCGGATCTGTAATACTGATAGTTTGGGCAATAGGTGTGTTACCACCATTACAATGTATTTGATTTCCTGTTGCAATCAATACCGGTGGGTCGTCAGGAAATACTACCGTAAACAGTACATTATCAACATATAAGGTTTCGGAATTGCTCCAATTACCACTACCTGAAATAAACCGGATACCTGCATTGGCATTCATTTGATTGGCATTCAAACTATAGTTGAACGAACCAGATCCATCTAAATTTCCTACTGTAGAATATGTGCTACCATCATATAGTTGAACCGTAACAATTTCGTCCCCGTTGGTCCGTTGAAAATCGAAAGTAAGTGTTGCCGTTAGGGCATTTGCCAAGTTCAGGTTTCTAGTAATGTAATTATTGTCCAAATTTTGAAATCGGAGACGTTGTCCATCAATTTGTATTCTTCCGGAACCTGGGTCGTTTGCTTCACCAGTTTCAGACCACCCCCCAGCGAAGGACATGCTTCCCTCGTTGCCGCTATAGGAAAAAGCTGAAAATGTATCCAAATAGGTTTCTTGGCCATACATGGAATGTATGCCAATAACGGTAAAAACTAATAAAACAATAAGGTATTTCAAATCAATTTCCTCTAGCCATTTGACGCTAAAGTAACCAACAAAGAAGCCTTTCTCTATTTATTGTTGTGTGCTACCCGTTTTGCGTTGCAAATGAACACTAAGGCAGAGAGAAAATTCTAAAGATTTTACATTTTGCGTACACAAACATTAAACCTTAATGGATACTTCTCATAATAAAGGTCATTTTCCATCTAAGAAAGCGTAAAATCGGGCAATTTGATAATAGCCCCGCCTTTTTGTGCCGACTCATGGGCCAAAATCCCCACACAAGTAATGTTGGCCGATTGCTTGGCATTTGGATAGGGCGACCTATCTTGAATCAGAGCCTCGACAAATTCATGCACCAAATGCGGATGTGACCCCCCGTGGCCTGCGCCTTGTGTAAAGGATAGATGTTCATTCTCCTCGGAATCGTAAACTCCTTGGGTGGTAAAATGTTGGATTTCCTTGGGCAATAGCTTGGCATAATCCGGACTTTCAACCTCTTCCGGAATTTCTGGTTCCGGTTTTTTTGCGGTATGCACGACCAAGGGTTTTCCCTCTATCAAGGGCCATTCCACAGATTTTTTGGAACCATAGACTTCAAAACTTTCCCGATACTGCCTAGCTACATCGAATAACGACCGATACACTTGTGCACTTAAATCGGAATCCTTGAATTTAATATGGGTGGTTTCCACGGCATAGGGCGAATTGTATTCTTTAATCAATTCCTCCCTTATAGTACCAGAGCCGAAGCAGGAAACATATTCAGCCTCACCTTGGGTCAAAGCCAATACAGGTCCCACACAATGCGTTGCATAGTGCATAGGTGGCAATCCAGGCCAGTAATTAGGCCATCCATCCATATCCTGTTGGTGACTTGCCTTTAAAAATTGAACCTTGCCCAACTCCCCATTTTCATAAAGTTCTTTCATATATAAAAATTCCCGGGCATAGACCACCGTTTCCATCATCATGTAGGTAAGTCCCGTTGCTTGTGTCAATTTTACGATCTCTTCGCATTCCTCAACCGTGGTGGCCATGGGTACCGTACAGGCCACATGTTTACCGGCTTTTAAGGCCTTAATGGATTGCTCCCCATGATTGGGTATGGGTGTATTGATATGCACGGCATCAATTTCCGGATCTTTCAGCAGCTCCTCATATGAGGTATATCTTTTGTCGATGCCGAAGGCGTCTGCCAATTCGTTCAACTTGGCCTCGTTTCGTTGGCAGAGGGCCACTAAATTCGCATTGGGATGCTTTTGATATATGGGAATAAATTCTGCACCAAAACCTAAACCGATAATGGCTACGTTCACTTTCTTTGTACTCATATTTTTCAATTTTACTTAAACGTATTCTTTAAAAATTTCAATCCTTTTTTTGCAAACTCATCTTGGTCGTTCGCCAGCTTTTTCCAAATATTTACGGCTGCGGCCAATTCGGGAATTTCTGGAGTGAAGCTTTCAATTACTATGGCCCCAGAATAATTCACGTCCTGTAATCCTTTTGCAAATTCGGCCCAAGGTGTCAAACCCGTACCGGGAATCCCCCGGTGGTTTTCCGAAACCTGAACATGAATCAATCTATCACCGGCCAAATTAATGGCTTTACGAATATCCTGTTCTTCTATGGTCATGTGAAATCCGTCCAAAATAATTTTCATGTTATCCTTTTCGATTTCATCCAATAATCTGACTACATCCGAAGTCGTATTGATCAAATCAGATTCAAACCTATTCAAGGGCTCCAATGCAATATCCAAACCGTATACCGCGGCAATATCTGACAGTACCCTTAAGTTCTTAACGGACCTCTTCCATTCCTTCTTCTTAACATCCTCGGGTGCCAAACGTGCCTTTCCCACAGCGGCATAGAGTGGTCCGGCGACAAAATTTGCACCAAGCGCGGAAGCTAGGGAAAAACATTTTTCCGCATGTTCAAAACAATTTTTGTGTAAAGTCTCATCTTGAGAGGACAAATCCTTATCATCGCCAAAAACAATACAAATCGTTGGTTGTAGTCCATGGACATCCAATGCATCCTTTAAAACTTTAACATCAATTAAAGTCGGGTCTTCTACGGGAATTTCCACAACGTCAAAACCCATGGCCTTGATTTTTGGAAAAAGCTTTATTGTTTCCGTTGTAAAGGGCGATTGCCAAAGCCAAGTGCTTACGCCAAAATTTATCTTGTTCTTCATGCCTCTCTTCCTAAATTTTGGATATTATTTTACGACCATTACCCCTTGCATAATTCTCCAGTGACCAGGGAAGGTACATATAAATGGATATTCCCCAGGGGTTGTTGGTGCCGTGAATTTCAATGAATAGCTGTCGTTCGGATTTAATAACGGAGTTGCAAATAATACATCATCAGTCTGCGGAATATAAAAGAGTTCCGCCGCATCTGGGTCCGCTGCCATTTTATCCGCCGCGGCACCTACCGCTTCCTTTTTACCAGGTTTGGTAATAATGAGGTTATGCTGCATAAAATCAGGGTTTTCCAATATCAATTCTACCTGTTCTCCAGCTTTCACTTCAAACTTGGTAACATCATATTTCATCTCGTTCGTTATTGTTTTTATAACGATCTTTTTCGCATTGGAAAAATCTTCATCAGTCATATCCGAAGAGACACCATCTTCATTGCCATAATTCTTTATAAGCAGTACGGCAAAATCCGCTTCTGTATATGTTTTTGCAATTTTATCAGTATAATTCTTTTCCACTTTATACTTCCATGGTCCGGCCAATGAGTATCTTTCCTCACCCACCCTGATGTTCATGGACCAACTTCTACCATAAATTCCGCCTTCACCCCCCGTATCATCAACACGTACGGTAATTATATTTTTCCCTGCTTTTAGAACACCTTTTGGAATATCATATCTACGCATGGATTTATAGCTGGCCGCCATGCTTCCAACTTCGATTCCATTGATATATGTTACATCGGAATCATCAACGGGTCCCAAGGAAATTGTACCTACTTTATCCGAGGCCGATGAAGGTAAAGAGATTTCCTTCCTAAACCAGATAACTCCGTCTATATCCAATCCTGCGTCCTCTATATACTGTGGTAATTCCATAGTCTCCCAATCCGCATCATTGTATCCCATGGCCGCCATGTCATTGGCAGTTGCCTCGGGCATTTTGTAATTAGGGTTTAGCTGTTTAAAGGCGTTTAAAAACCCATCACTATGTTGAGCGGATGCAGCATATATTCCTTTGAACATCCACTCGTCGTTTAAAACAGCTTCGTTCTTACCCAAATCATAGAGCAAAGAACCTATCTTTTGTGAGGAGGGCCTTTCTGAAAAATAAAGCAGTGCCTCCAGTTGTACATTCGGATCACGATCGTTAAGGGTATTCGCCTTGAACAAGGCATTGTCAGAATCGTCATTTCGAGGCAATAACTGAATGGCCGCTTTACGAACGCCTACAGCCTTATGGTATAACGCTCCTTTCACCACCCCAAGGGCATTAGAATCTGATTCCAAAGCACCAAGGCCGTCAATCGTCCAAAGTGCATGTAATGCTGCATTATTCAAACCTTCGCTATCAACTTCCTTTTTATTCGCCAATTTATATAGGTCATTTAAAACATCGGTCTCTCCTCGTTCCACCAAAAGACGTTGAGCGGTCAATCTCCAAAATTGATTGTCGTTGCTCAAGGCATCAACCAATTTATCCGGATCATCCTTAGACAGTGTTATGGGTTCGTAGTAATAGTCATATTTTGGAACTATTTTATAAATCCTGCCGTGGGACTTATCACGTAAGGGATTCACATAGGCATTTCCATCCCCGTTTTCTGCATCATATCCGCCCCTATCCTTATTTGGGGTGGGATTGTGCTGTACGATAAAATTATACCAGTCCGCGACCCAGACTACACCATCCGGTCCCACTTTGGCTTCCACTGGGGAAGACCATTCATCGGCTGACGCAAAAAGATTACCGGCATCTTCCTCTACATATCCTGCGCCATCCTTTACGATTCTTGCTTGGTGGACCAAACCACCTGTAGGCTCGCAGACAAATGCAATCTTGTTCCAATACTTTTCCGGGTAAGCCCTAGCGGTATAGAAATGATGTCCTGCTGCGGCCGTAAAGCCACCAAAAACATCAACTTGTCTGTAATTTGGTGTAATAGGTTGCATCTCATAGTGACCGTCTATTTTGGCACTTCCATCCGTTCCAATTCCTTTTACATGGGTGAAATTGGCATTGGGTATACCTACAAAAACGCTGTGCGTGTTGTTTGCAGTGGATGCGAAGATTGAATTATCCTCTGTCAATCCCAATCCCCATGTATTATTGGAGGTGTTAGTCACTACTTCAAAGGTGCTTTTCTTAGGATTGAACCGGTATACGTTTTGGTTAAACTTAAAATCCTCTCCAAAAATCTGGCCCTCGAATCCGGAGTAGCCAACTACACCATATAGTTGATTATCTATACCATATTGCAAATTGGAAGGACCTGCATGCGTGTCAAAAGTACCCCAGCCTTCTATTAGGGTCTCCCGAACGTCTGCCTTGTCGTCCCCGTTCGTATCCTTTAAAAAGATGAATTCCGGTGCTTGGGATACTACGATACCGCCATCGTAAAAAGCAAAACTGGTAGGGATGTTCAGTTTATCGGCGAAGACAGTGACCTTATCTGCCTTACCATCACCATCGGTATCCTCTAAAATCTTTACTTTATCATCACCTATACTATCATCGTTTCGTACTGTATTTGGGTAATCCACCGTTTCAATCACCCAAAGTCGGCCTTTTTCATCCCAGTTCATGGCAATAGGATTTATGATATCCGGTTCCGAAGCAAACAATTCAACTTCAAAGCCTGCGGGCACCTGAATGAATTTCTGGGACTCTTCGGGAGATAAGGGCAATTGATATTTAGGGGCAGGATCACGTTTCTCGTAATTGGGTATATTGGCCCTTTCCTCATATTGTAACGTTGGAATATCCGTAACGAAAGCTTCCCAATTCTTCTTGGCCGTATCATCTACGGCCCACAAAATACCCTCTTTGACCAAATTTTGAAAACCTGGGTTGTTCCAAGTGCGCTCATCGTGTCCATAGGCGGTGTAAAATACTTTTCCGTCTCCGTAATTTTTTACCCATGTCCATGGTTCATGGTGGTCGCCTTCAACTCTTTCCATCAAAACCGTAATATCATCCGCAATTTTATCGTGTACATACGTTTCGTCCCATGTGGAAAAGGGCTCCACATTTTTCATGGCCGGATGCTCCATTTTAATGATATCCGTGGTAAAGGTTCCTGTTTCATGCTCTTTAAACTGCGCCCCTACCAAGTCTATGTATTCCGGTGAATTTTTAAAGCAAAAACTGGCCGAATGAATAGGAATAAACGCGTGGCCTTCACGAACATAATCCAACAAGGCTTTTTCCTGCGCGTCCTTTATTTCTTCGTGATTGGCGTAGACTATAAGTCCGTCATACAACGAAAGGTTTTCTGGATTTAGGTCATCCACATCCTCCGTATACGTAATGTTTATGCCGTCCTTTGTTAAGGCCGTGGCCAATATGGGAAAGTACTCCCCAGAATTGTGGTGCTCAATGGAGTGCCCTAAGAACAGAAGTTCTATGCGGCGAGGAGCATCATCTTTCCAAGTGGTTTCATTTTTTTGTTCCGACTTACAGCCTGAAAATAGAAGGAAAGCACTAAAAACGACTACAGATATCCTATAAAAAGTCTTCATAAAATGACAGATGTTGATTCAAGTACCAATTTTAATTATAATTTGACAATAAAAATCCCTGTGATTTATCCTATCCTGACTATATTTTACCATATATCGGATTAAATTGTTAAGTTTAAAGGCAAATAAGTGTTTTATTCTTGGCGGATCATTGATTATTAAAAATTCCCAATATTGAAATTAGCCTTAGAAAAATCCCCGATACCTAAGTCCCATGCCTTGGTTACCAAGGCTCTAAAACAGCCTATCTTCGACCCAAATTGGCATTTCCATCCAGAGTATCAATTGTTCATGGTATTAAAAGGAAGGGGCACACAGTTTATTGGAGATAGCATTAGACCCTACAAGGAAGGGGAGATTACGTTTACGGGACCTAATCTGCCCCATCTCTGGCGGAGCGATATTGAAACAGGAAAAACCACAAAAGAAAATTTCTCGAAGGGTATCGTGGTTTATTTCAATCAAAATATATTGGGTGAAAACCTGTTGCAGAAAGAGGAAGGCCTAAAACTAAAACATCTGCTCGAAAGAAGTCTCAGGGGTCTATTAGTTACGGGTGTGACGGCCGAAAAAATCAAAACGCTGATGCAAAACCTAGTACATCAGGAGGGATTGGAGAAAGTGGTTGGCCTCTTGGAAATTTTGCATTTATTAAGCCAGACCGATGACTTGGAAGTTCTTGCCAGTCCTGGATATATCAATTCCCTAAAACAAGGGGATACAGAGCGCATGAACATTGTATATGCCTACGTAATGCAAAATTTCAGAAGTAAGATAGGATTGGAGGAATTGGCCGAGCTCACCAATATGACCCCTACATCGTTCAGCCGTTATTTTAAGGTCCACGCCAACAAGACCTTTTCAGAATTTGTAAGCGAAATACGGATTGGGCATGCATGCAAGTTGCTTCTGGAAGAAAAAATGAACGCTTCCCAGGCCTGTTATTCAAGCGGTTTCCAAACCCTTTCCAATTTCAACAAGCAATTTAAGGCCATCACCCGTAGAACCCCATCGGCCTATAAAAAGGAGTTTGGCCCACTTTAAGTATCCGTTTCTTTAAAGTAATTTTACCATCATGATGAGAAACATTCAGTTGCGGGTTAGTTTGGAGGAGGCTGGGGATGAAAATATACTGGAACTAAAAATAGCCCGCCACTTGGGGATATCCACCGGTGAATTTACCTTTAAGGTCCTTCGAAAATCCATTGACGCCCGTAAGCCCACCATCTACTTTAATTATAAGTTGGCGGTATATACCAAGGGTGAAACCTTGGATAAAACCGAATATACATTTGAGTATAAAGATGTTTCAAAGGCCAAGCCTATTCACATCATAGGATTTGGTCCCGCAGGAATGTGGGCGGGCTTGAGATGTCTTGAACTTGGGTATAAGCCGATTGTTTTTGAACGTGGTAAAAATGTACAGGACCGCAGGCGTGACCTTAAGGCCATTAATCAGGAACATATCGTAGGTGAGGATTCCAATTACTGCTTTGGTGAAGGTGGAGCGGGGACCTATTCGGACGGAAAGCTCTACACCCGTAGCTTAAAACGCGGCGATGTAAGACGTATATTCGAAAGTCTAGTCCATCACGGTGCGAAGGAAGATATCCTCATTGATGCCCATCCGCATATCGGTACGAACAAATTGCCCAAAATCGTACAGAACATGCGGGAAACTATTCTGAAATATGGTGGTGAAGTACATTTTAATACTAGGGTGACCGACTTTAACATTGAGGACAACAGATTAAAGTCCATCGTATTACAAAACGAAAGTGAAGTAACGGTGGAACGGGTCATACTGGCCACCGGGCATTCGGCTCGAGATATTTTTGAACTACTCCACAAAAAGAAAGTTGCTTTGGAGGCTAAGAGCTATGCGATGGGTGTACGGGTGGAACATCCCCAAGAAATCATCGACAGTATTCAATACCACTGTTCCGGTCAAAGAAATGAGTTGTTACCAGCTGCTTCCTACAGTTTGGTGGAACAGGTGAAAGGCCGTGGAGTGTATTCATTCTGTATGTGTCCCGGTGGCTTCATAGTACCGGCTGCAACCGCCCCGGGTGAAGTTGTGGTGAATGGAATGTCCCCCTCCAAACGTAACAACCTCTTTGCGAATTCGGGCATTGTGGTGGAAATAAATGTGGACGAGGACATTCCCAAGTACGAACACTTGGGGGCATTAAAAGGACTTGAGTATCAAAAAGATTTGGAGCGTTTAGCTTTTACTTCAGGAGGAAGGTCGCAAACAGCTCCCGCACAACGATTAACGGATTTCGTAGAAGGTCGGCTTTCCGCCGACTTAAACCCAACTTCCTACCAGCCTGGTTTGAAATCGGCACCGTTACACTCCCTTTTGCCCAAACTCATTGGGAGTCGCCTACGAACGGGGTTCAAGGCCTTCGGTGAAAAAATGCATGGCTATTATACCGTTGAGGCAAATATCGTGGGTGTTGAATCCAGAACTTCTTCCCCGGTCACCATTCCAAGAAACAAAACCTTGGAACATGTTCAAATAAAGGGTCTATTTCCATGTGGAGAGGGCGGTGGTTTTGCAGGGGGGATCGTTTCAGCGGCCATGGACGGAGAACGTTGCGCCGAAGCAGCTGTTGTGGGGCTTTGAAGGAAAGTTCAAGTTCGGAGTACAAAGTCCAACCGCTAGTTCAAACTCAAGTTAAAGTTCAGAATTTAAATTAAATTGTTTGAATCCCCCAAACCAACATCAATCAACGAGCAATTAATAACGAACAACCAATAACGAACAACCAGCCATCACACTAACACAAATAACCCTACCTTTGCCTCTTATTTAAAATAAATGACATTTAAAGAACTTGGCCTTGCAGAACCTATTTTAGAGGCCTTACAAAAAGAAGGGTATACACACCCTACTCCCATTCAAGAACAAGCCATTCCCATTTTACTTAAAAAGAAAGACTTACTAGGGGTTGCCCAAACCGGTACCGGGAAGACGGCAGCCTTTAGTATTCCCATTTTGCATCATCTTTACGAGGGTATAAGCCTACGGGACAACCGGAGAAAGGTCAAGGCCTTGATCGTGACCCCAACACGGGAATTGGCTATACAGATTGGGGAAAGCATTACGGCCTACGGCAAATACACCGGACTCAAAAACACCGTGATTTTTGGTGGTGTCAAACAAGGTAAACAAGTAAATGCGCTAAAAAGTGGCGTGGACATCCTGGTTGCCACACCAGGTAGGCTATTGGATTTAATGAACCAGGGCTATATCACATTTAAGGACCTTGAGTTTGTGGTGTTGGACGAAGCGGACCAGATGCTGGATATGGGCTTCATCCATGATGTAAAAAAGATCATCGCCAAATTGCCCCCAAAAAGGCAATCACTATTCTTTTCTGCGACGATGCCCCAGGATATAGTAGAACTATCCAAGGCCATGTTAGGCGATTTTGAACGCGTAACCATTAAACCTCAACAGGCCACAGCTGAAAAGGTGGATCAAGGTGTCTATTTTGTGAGTAAAAAGAATAAGCCAAAACTGTTGGTACATCTGCTCCAGGAACGCCCTAAAGATTCGGTATTGGTATTTTCCAGGACAAAGCATGGTGCCAATAAAATTGTAAAAAAATTATCGCAGGCCGGTATCAAATCGGCGGCCATACATGGGAACAAATCCCAGACCGCAAGGCAGAAGGCCTTGGGGGATTTTAAGGACGGTAAATTAATGGTTTTGATTGCTACCGATATTGCGGCAAGGGGCATTGATGTGGACGAACTTTCATTGGTCATAAATTATGACCTTCCCAATGTTTCCGAAACCTACGTACACAGAATAGGAAGAACCGGAAGGGCCAGTGCCAGCGGAATTGCATTGTCGTTTTGTGACAAGGAGGAACGTCCTTATCTTCGAGATATAGAAAAACTGATCAAACAGCCCGTTCCGCGTATGCCGGAGCATCAGTTTGTGGATGATGATTCCGAAACCGAAGAGGACGTACAGCCTAAGCCTCAGAAACCGAACAAAACTTCGCATCCCAATCAGAATAAAAATAGAAACCGAAATAGAAACCGGAAAAAGAACAGGAATAGCTCCGGTACAAATAAGTTTCGGGGGAGTAAACCCAAAGGACAGAGAAATTCGGATTCCCAGTAAACCACCTCGGAGTAAGCCCATGAGGCATTGAATATAACATTTATATTATGTTTCCACGCAAGGGTCGGAGCATTTAAATCTTGATTATCGAGTAAAACTGTCGGTTTTTACAGTTTGTAAATCATCTGTGTATCTTTGAAATTATAAACGCTCCAAATGAAAAGACAGTTACTCGTTTATGGTAGTGGAAGGCATACGGTTCCCTTTTTGGACTATATGGCCAAGGCTACCGGTAAGGAAACCCCTAATCTTTGTTTTATTCCCACGGCCAGTGGAGAAGATCCCGAGTATATAAAATCTTTTCATGAGGTCTGTTCCCAAATTGATGTAGTACCACATGTAATGAGCGTTTGGATCAATTCCTACGACCAGAAAGAAAGCTTTGAGGAAATCATCCAAAGAATGGATGCCATTGTTGTAGGTGGGGGCAACACTTTGAACATGTTGGCCATTTGGAAGGCCCAAGGTATAGACATAGCCCTCAAAAAGGCCTATGATACTGGGGTGGTCATGGGTGGTGGCAGTGCGGGCTCACTCTGTTGGTTCAATGCGGGTACTACGGATTCGAGACCTAAGGAACTTAGTATAGTAAACGGGATGTCTTTCATTGACAAAAGCCATTGTCCGCATTACAATTCTGAAACTTCAAGACGTCCTTTGTATCACAATAATATTCGCTCGGGTAAGCTTAACGACGGCTACGCCTGTGACGACCGCTCTGCCATTCATTTTATCAACGAAGAAGTGTATACTTCCGTTTCTTTGGATGAGCGGAATCATAGCTATTATGTCTATTCAAAAAATGGTTCGATCAAGGAAGAGCGATTGGAATCCAAGGTAATCGGATAAAAAACTACTGCGCTCCTGTATTATCAAATCAATAAAAAAGCTTCAGGTTTAAAGTTTTTGGCTTTTCTGCTTTCTTACAGATCAATTTAATAAATTGACCACCAATTTATTTCTTACATTTAGGGAGAACCAAACCAACCAACTGTGAAAATCCTTTCAAACCTTCTTCCCTATGTACTATTGATTTTCTGCATGATTGGATGTTCCAATCAAGAAACCTTTGATATCCTCATCAAAAATGGTCAAATCGCAGATGGTACTGGTCAGCCCATATTCATGGGCGACATCGGCATTAATGCAGATACTATTGCCACAATCGGAAACCTGGAAAATGCCAAAGGCCTACAAGAGATAGATGCCACCGGATTAACCGTTGCCCCTGGCTTCATCAACATGCTTAGCTGGGCTACCGAATCTCTTATTGTTGATGGAAAATCAGAAAGTGATATTCGTCAAGGAGTCACTTTAGAGGTTATGGGTGAAGGTTGGTCTATGGGTCCGTTAAGCGATAAAATGCGCCAACAAGAGCAAAGTAGCCAAAAGGATGTCAAATATCCTATAGAATGGACAACGCTTGGGGAATATTTAGAATTTTTAGAAAAACGAGGCATTGCTCCCAATGTGGCTTCCTTCGTAGGTGCTACCACTTTACGTGTTCATGAACTAGGGGAAGCTAACCGCCCTCCCACCCCTGCCGAATTGGAAAATATGAAAGCCTTGGCGAAAACAGCCATGGAAGAGGGAGCTATGGGTATTGGTTCTTCATTGATTTATGCTCCTGCTTTTTATGCGGATATCGAAGAGCTGATTGAATTGTGCAAGGTCGCATCAGCCTATGATGGTATGTATATATCACATATGCGCAGTGAGGGCGACTATTGGTTGGAAGCAATTGATGAATTGATACTAATTGCAAAAGAAGCGAATATTCCTGCGGAAATCTATCATTTAAAAGCTGGCGGAAAAGACAATTGGGAGAAATGGGAATCTGCAATTGCCAAAATAGACTCAGCTCGTTCTACCGGACTGAAAATTACTACGGATATGTATACTTATACAGCAGGAGCCACCGGTTTAGACGCTTCTATGCCTCCTTGGGTTCAGGAAGGTGGTTATGGAAAATGGGCCGAACGCTTGCAAGACCCGGCTATCCGTAAAAAAGTAATTGAAGAAATGAAGGCTAAAGGGGATGGTTGGGAGAACCTTTATTTTGCTGCCGGTAGTCCTGAAAAACTTATTTTAAATGATTTTAGAAATGATAGTCTTAGGTACCTTACGGGCAAAACCTTGGGAGAGGTTGCGGAAATACGGGGTACAAGTCCGGAAGAAACCGCTATTGACCTGGTCGTTCAGGACAGTAGCCGTGTAGGTACGGTCTATTTTCTAATGTCCGAAGAGAATGTGAAAAAACAGATAGCCCTGCCCTACATGAGTTTTGGATCGGACGCAGCAAGTATTGCACCAGTAGAACCGTTCACCAATTACAGCCCTCACCCTAGAGCCTACGGCAATGTGGCTAGACTCCTGGGCAAATACGTGAGGGAGGAAAAAGTAATTCCCTTGGAAGAGGCCATTTATAAGCTAAGCGGCCTCCCGGCCACCAATTTAAAGCTCAAAAAACGGGGCTTTTTGCAAGTGGGCCATTTTGCGGATTTGGCCATTTTTGATTCCAAAACCATTATCGACAAATCTACATTTGATGAACCCCACCAATTTGCCGAAGGTATGGTACATGTGTTCGTGAATGGTGAACAAGTTTTGAAAGATGGCGAACACACGGGCGCGACTCCCGGCAGGGTGGTTCGTGGACCTGGGTGGAAAAACCAAAACTAAATTCAAAAACCGACCAAATGAAAAAACTATTACTATTGTTCTTAATTGGATGCTTTTCACAATCAGTACTTGGACAACAAAAATCCTCCCATAAAAAGCTGGATGCCATGATTGTCAAGGGAATGAAAGATTGGAAGATTCCCGGAATGGCCACTATTGTAGTGAAAGATGGTGAAGTGGTATTTCAAAAAAGCTATGGGGTCAAAAATTTGGAGACTAACGAGTCGGTCGATGAAAATACCCTTTTTAACATGGGCTCAACATCCAAAGCCGTTGTCGCCATTGCTATGGGTATGTTGGTCGATGATGGAAAACTGGCTTGGGACGATAAAGTAACCGATTATGTCCCTTATTTTAAACTATCCGATTCTTATACTACCGCAGAGGCCCGGGTGAAAGATTTGTTGACCCACAATTTAGGTATTGGTAATGCAGACGCCCTTTGGATACTGGACAGCGTTACCACAAAAGAAACGATTGAACGGTTTCAGTTTGCAAAAAAAACCTACCCCTTACGCGGAGGGTTTACCTATCAAAATATCATGTATGCGGTGGCGGGCGAGGTCATTGCAGCAGCCAGCGGCCAACCTTGGGACGAATTTGTTCAGGAACGCATTTTTGATCCTTTGGAGATGACCCGTACACAGGCCATCGCCGCAAATATCTTTAAAACGGGCAACTACGTAACACCTTATTTGAACGATTATGAGGACGGCATGGTTGAGGTAGATTACGGTTTCTCGGACCAAATTGGTCCGGCCGGGATGATATGTTCCACGGCTCATGATATCTCCAATTACTTAACATTTTTAGTGAATGATGGTGTGTATAAGTCGGACACGCTTGTTCAACCCAAAACCTTTAAAAAACTGTTCGAGCCCCATTCCTTCTTGGGAACCACGGGAATCTACCCTACCAATGCCCTCACCAAACCTAATTGGAATACCTATGGTCTGGGATGGTTTCAACAGGACTATAAAGGACATAAGTTGGATTTTCATACCGGGAGTCTCTTCGGTTTGGTGGCCATTGCTGGAATCATGCACGATAAAAATACGGCCGTCTATGTGTTTGCCAATCTAGACCATGCGGAATTACGACATGCCATTCTTTATAAGGCGTTGGACCTCTATGCCTTTGACGATGACAGCCACGATTGGCATACCGAGGTTTTCAATTTGTATGAAGGTTTTAAGGAGAAACGAATTGAGAATTTCAAGAGAGACAAAGACGAACGGGTAAAAAATACCCAACCAAGTTTGCCTTTGGCAGAGTACGAAGGCACGTACACGAACAACATGTTGGGCAACGCCCAAGTGACCATGCTCAAAGGCCAGCTGCAGATGAACTTTAATGACTTTATAACCTACAGCTTAGAACATTGGCACTATGATACTTTTATCACCAATAAGGACTCCCGGTTTTACGAGAAATCAAAAGTGAATTTTGACATCAACGAGGCAGGTAAAATCAGTCAGTTTCACATTATGGGGGAAAAATTTACAAAAGAGAAATAAATTTAAAATATCAGTCGATACAAAAAACAACGAAATGAAAAACTATACACTACTAATTGCGCTTGTCTTCTCAAGTGTATTGTCCGCTCAAACAGATGCTGAAATCGCCGAGCAAACCGTTGATAAAAACGAAATTGAAGGTCATATCTATTTTCTGGCCGACGATGTCCTTAAAGGGCGCGCCACGGGCTCTCCAGAACTAAAGATCGCAGCATCCTATTTGGCAAATACCTTACGTGGTTACGGAGTAAAACCTCATCCCGCCAATGGCAATTCCTATTATCAAACATTTAGCCTATTACAAACAGCACCACCGGACATGCTCAAGGTTTCTATTAATGGGTCGGATTATCCACATACTATTGCAGTGAACGCCAAGGCCACCTCACTTTCCGGGGAGGCCGTATTTCTAGGATTTGGTCAGGCCGAAGATTACAAGGGCAAAGATGTTACAGGAAAACTCATAATTGTTAGGGCTGGAACTGCGGAAGCCTATGATGCTAGGGCGACCTATATGGCCCATAAGCAGAAGCAGGAATTGGCCATTGCCAATGGGGCTATCGGACTAATAGAAATGACCTTGCTTGAAGAAGATTGGTGGTCACGTATTTCACATTTTATGGGAGAAAGCGTAAAGATTCCCGACCCGGAAGACCCTGAAAATCCTACGAACGAATTTTTACATCTCTGGGTGAATACCTCGGCGGAACAATTGGATGCATTGATGAAATCCAAAGGTTCCTATTCCATTGAAACCGATGGTATTAAAGAGACGACCCTTATTACGCAAAATGTTGTAGGCTTTATGGAAGGTACTGACCCAAAACTAAAGGACGAATACATCATGTACTCGGCGCACTATGACCATGTGGGCATCGGTACGCCAAATACAGAAGGAGATAGTATTTACAATGGCGCACGTGATAACGCTATTGGAACCACCGCTGTCTTAAGCATGGCAGAAAATATTGGAAAGTATCCTACAAAACGCTCTGCCTTTTTTATATTTTTTACCGGGGAAGAAAAAGGCCTTTTGGGCAGTCAGTACTATGTACAAAACCCCATATTTCCCTTAGAGCAAATCGTTTATGGTTTTAATACCGACGGTGGTGGGTACAACAATACTAGTTTGGCAACCGTAATTGGACTGGAAAGAACAACCGCTAAAAAACACATTGTTGACGGTGCTGCCACCTTTGGGCTAAAGGCTATTGATGATCCTGCGCCTGAACAAGGCCTTTTTGACCGAAGTGATAATGTAAGTTTTGCTAAAGTAGGGATTCCCGCCCCCACCTACTCCACTGGTTTTGATGCCTTTGATGATGAGATCAACAAATACTACCACCAAGCCATGGATGAGGCTGATAGTATTGATTATGATTATTTGTTGAAGTTCTACCAAGGGTATATCCTTTCAGGACGGTCCATTGCCAACGACCCGGAAAGGCCTTATTGGATAAAGGGGGACAAATATGAAGCCGATGCGAATGTATTGTACGGTAGAGTTCCTGAGGCCCCTTTAAAAAACTAAATTGTTTCCACAACCGCATTTTTATGAAAAGCTATCTGATTCGGACAATTGTTATGCTCCTTGTACTTTCCAGTTGCAAGAAGCACAACGCAAAAACAGATAAATCCATTTTTGAGCACACCATTGTCGAAGGACCTACTCCATGGACCAGTGCTATTTTTGAACCGACCGAGGAGGATTTTACCTTTGCTATCATTTCCGACTTGAACGGGGGCGAACGCGAAGGGGTCTACAGTGCAGCTGTGGAGCAATTGAACCGCCTAGATCCTACCTTTGTCCTGAGTGTGGGAGACCTAATAGACGGGGGAACGGAAGATTCCCTGCAATTGGCGACCGAATGGAACTCCTTTGAAAACAGGACGTCAAAATTAAAAATGCCCTTCTTCCATCTGGGTGGCAACCATGACCTTACCAACCCCACGATGCGTAGCATTTGGAAGCAACGTTTTGGTCCCAGATACTATCATTTTCTGTACGATAATGTGCTCTTCCTCATGATGGATTCCGAGGATTATGAGGAAAAACGGATGATGGAAATCTACGAGGCACGTGCAAAAGCCCTCAAAGTCATCGCCGGGGAAATAAAAGGCGTGTATGAGGAGACGGAATATTATAGCATGCAGGAGCGTCAACTAGGGGGTATGGGTTTGGAACAATTTGAATATTTCAAAAAGGTTCTGGAAGAAAATCCTGATGTTAAATGGACTTTTGTAATTATGCACAAACCGCTATGGCAACGGGAAGATGAAAAGGGTTTGAGTCCCTTGGAAAATCTTTTGGCCGATAGACCCTATACCGTAATCAATGGCCATATCCATTCCTTTTCGCACCGAATTCGGAAGAATCGCGATTATATTATTTTGGGCACCACGGGCGGCGGACAGAACGCCCAAGATTCAATGTCCTTTGATCATATTTCCTTGGTTCGAATGGCTAATGAACCAAAAATAACCCATTTGAAAATGGATGGAATCCTGAACAAGAAAGGGGAATTGCCAAAAAGCGGTGCGCTGATACATTAGGTAAAACATGATTAAATTCTTCCGTAAAATTCGTCAACAACTGGTAAAAGAAAACAGGTTTTCCAAATACCTACTCTATGCCGTTGGCGAGATTGTACTAGTGGTCATCGGTATTTTGATTGCCTTACAGATCAATAATTGGAACCAGGACCGAATCAACAATATCGAAAAAAAAGCTTTACTTTCTAAACTACATGTAGAGTTCAAAACCAATAAAAAACTGGTAGAGAATTTTAGGCTTGAAGAACAAAGGGCCATAAAATCTTCCAGTAAATTGATTGGTTTGATCGGTGCCACAAAAGAAGAGCTTGCAAAAAAAAATTTAGACAGCCTATTGTTTGAATCCTTTCCCTCTAACGAACTGGCATTTGCCAACAATTCGGTAAACAATATCGTGCAAAACGGACGTCTTAACCTTTTTGAAAACGATTCCATCACCTCACTTTTATACCACTGGAATTCACTATCGGAAATCAGACAAACCCGTTTTGATAAATTGGATGCCTGGAACAATGAACATCTTTTGCCCTTTTTGCTACCTTATATCTCATTTAGGGAAATGGACAGCAACGCCCATTATCCATGGTCTGGGAAATCCAAGGTGAAACCGGACTACTATCCCTTGTTTCAGAAAGTGGAATTTGAAAATTTGTTGGATAATTCCTTATGGCTGCATCAAAATATAATGGATAGGTTGGATGAAACTGAAATGTTGATTGAAGAAATTCTTCAGGAAACCAAACCTGCAATAAAATGATAAAATTTTTTAGAAAAATCCGCCAGCAACTGCTCAAGGAAAACAGGTTTACCAAATACTTGCTCTACGCCATTGGGGAAATAATCCTGGTAGTCATCGGCATACTAATCGCCCTTCAAATAAATAATTGGAATGAAAACCGGATAAACTCCAAAAAGGAAACTATTGTTTTGGCCAATATTCACAAAGAGTTCGTACAAAACAAAAAGCAATTAGACTCAGTGGTGGGTCAACACAAAGTTGTCTTCAAAAACTGCGCAGGTGTAATTAGTCTCTTTCCCCTTACGTCAAAACCAGAACAGGAAGTATTGGATTCACTGGCCACCATGCTTTGGTGGACATATGGAGGAATTACCTTCAATCCCACCCAAACAAGTATTAAAGCCCTTGCTAGCACCTCTTCTTTCGATATTATAAAAAACGAAACGCTGCGCGACTTATTAATTTCTTGGAATGACTTAGTTACAGATTATCAAGAAGAGGAATTGGCCTCCAGAAATCATATTTGGAGTCAATATGACCCTTATTTGTCAAAACACTTTGATTGGAACCTTAATTTTAAAGACGAGCGAAACGATTTTGACGCACTCCAAACGTTGGAGTTTGAATATATGGTTAGGAGCAGGTATGACTTGGTAGATCAAATATTGAATACAAGCGGGGAGCTACAAAAAGTACAAGTCACTTTAGATAAAATAATTGAACTTTCAAAACCATCAGGTAACCAAAATCCATGATTAAATTCTTCCGTAAAATTCGTCAAAACCTTTTAGAAGAGGGCAAAACCAGTAAATACTTGAAATATGCTATTGGCGAGATTATACTCGTGGTCATCGGTATTTTGATTGCCTTGCAGATTAATAATTGGAACCAAGATCGTCTCAACAAGGATTTAGAATTTCAATACTATGAGCGTCTTTTAGATGATGTTGGGGAAGAAAAATTAATTATTGAAGCCACTTTAAACTATTCCAAACAGGTTAGTGAACATGCCAAATCTGCTGTCGCCGTTTTTGAAAATTCTTCCAATGCTAACCCCGATCCTGTGGCCAATCTTGTTGATATGTATCAGGCTAGCCAGCTTCTAGACCCTTATTCTGCGTCATCAACCTATCAGGAGTTAATTGCTTCGGGTCAAATCAACCTCATCCAAAACGATAGTATAAAGACCGCATTAATTAGATATTATGATATTGAGTGGTCAGAATCTGGCGTTGCTGTACTTGAAAACACCTATAGAAAGAATCTAAGAGGAAAAATGCCTGATGACGTTCAGGCAAAGATTAGATCAGCCTGTGGAGATACTTATGTGAAAACCGGAAATAGTTACTTCCCCAAGCTACCAGAGAAATGTGATATACAACTGGACCATAATTACG
The DNA here is from genome assembly GCF_005780245.1 of Maribacter aurantiacus. NCBI lineage: Bacteria > Pseudomonadati > Bacteroidota > Flavobacteriia > Flavobacteriales > Flavobacteriaceae > Maribacter > Maribacter aurantiacus. Next base: position 48,047 of record NZ_VBUK01000017.1, read on the forward strand.
CCAAATCGGTTGTTGAAGCATTGCTTAAAGATGAAAGTTTAAAAAATGACTTGCGCTATTTAATTGGCAATGAAGAAGGTAAACAAAATGATTTAATGTACACAATGGTACAACTTGAGAATCTAAATATGTTATTAGAAGGAATAAACAATGATTAAATTCTTTAGAAAAATTCGGCAGAATCTCCTTATGGAAAATAAAACCTCCAAATATTTTAGATATGCCATTGGCGAGATTGTACTTGTAGTCATCGGTATTTTAATCGCGTTACAAATAAATAACTGGAACGAAGAACGACTTGAGAATAACCGGGAAAAAATCACCATGCAAAATCTAAACACTGAATTCCAAGAAAATTTAAGGGACTTGGATTCCATAAATACCATTTTGCAACGCACCATTTTGGCTACGGAAACCATTTTTGGAAAGTTTAAAGAAGAAAACCTACAAGAAACAGAACCAATAGACAGCCTTTTGCACCATGCCATAGAAAGTCCTTCTTGGAAGCCCAGTGAATTTGTTTTGAACGACCTGCAGAACTCTGGCGGACTCTCAAAATTGAACAATACGGAACTTAAAATTCTATTGTTCAATTGGTCCCGATTTTTTAAGGAATTACAGGAAACGATGGATCAAACCGAAAAAACGAATATCAATTTGATCGAATATATTCGGGAACATGGTTCGCTTAGAAACATCGATACACAATCCGATGCCTTTCCATACGAACCCTCCCAGCTTCAAATGGACAATGCACTGTTGCTCCAAAATATTCAATTTGAAAACTATATCGATGACAAACTCTATGTCCTTAAAGAGTCTGAAATTGCCTATTCGCAAGCCAAAATATTAATACAGAAAATTTTGAACGAAACCACCGTAGAATAAAGCATACGGCGCCGAAAAAAATAAACCACTAAACCCATGAAAAACTTTCCAAATGCCTTTGTCATTATCATTGGGGTGGTGCTATTCGCCTGGGTGCTCACCTTTATTATACCCCAAGGAAGCTACCAAAGAATTACGAATACAGATACAGGAATTACAACGGTGGTCAGCAATTCATATCAAAAAATGGAAGGAGATCATTTATCCGCATTTGACGTGATGCTTACCATTCCCAACGGAGTTGCGGGAAGGGCGGACGCTATTGTACTTATATTATTGTTGGGGGGTTGTTTTTTTGTTATCGAGAAAACCGGGGCATTATCAGAAGGATTGTATAAAATCGTCAACATACTCCAAGGAAGGGAAGGTTTATCATTATTCATCGTCTCCTTACTGTTTACGGCAGCAGGGGTCAGTATTGGCATGCAAGAGGAGGTAATTGCCATGATGCCCGTACTGCTCATTTTTGGGAAAAGTATGGGATTCAATACCTATACGACACTGTACATGAGCTACGGTTCTACCGTACTCGGGAGTGCCTTTAGTCCCTCAAATCCATTTGGTGTCATTATAGCACAACAGGAAGCAGGTGTCCCTTTACTTTCGGGAAGCGGTTACCGACTGGTAGTTCTCGGGATTGCCTTTTTAGTTTGGGTCATCTACCTGATCCGCTATAATGCCAAAAACAGGATGAAAAAAGTTGAAGCGTCCACTCCCCACGAAAAAATATCCCATAATTCCAAGATTATTCTCATCCTATTAGGTTTAACGTTTATTATTGTCATGTATGGGCTTCTACAGCTGGATTGGGGCTTTATGGAAATGTCCGCCTCCTTTTTTACCTTGGGAGTGGTCTCCGGTCTTTTGGGAAAATTGGGTGTGAACGGTACAGGAGAAGCCTATGTCAACGGATTTAAGGAAATGATCTTTGCGGCCATGATCATCGGCTTGGCAAACAGTATTTCCATGGTCCTAAAAGAAGGTATGATCATCGATTCCATTGTATATGGACTATTTGGTCCCCTACAATACCTATCGGCCTCTGTCTCCGGAGTGTTGATGATGGTCGCCCATTCCATTTTACATTTTCCCATCCCCAGTTATTCCGGGCAGGCCATTTTGACTATGCCCATTTTGGTTCCGCTTTCGGATTTGATCGGGATTTCGAGACAGACATGTGTACTGGCCTACCAATATGGCGCCATTATGGGCGACATGATAGTTCCCACAAACGGGGCATTGATGGCTATTTTGGCCATTTGCGGAATTCCCTATAACAAATGGTTCCGATTTGCCTGGAAACCTACGTTACTTATGCTTCTCTTGGGAGGCATAGGTATTGTAGTCGCCATTTATATAGGTTATGATTAGAGCATCTTAATACCAAAGTTACCTTCCCACCGATTTATACCCCCCTCGGATACGTTTTCCATACCGACAGCGGAACCTCTGATTATCAAGTTTAACCTAGAGTTTTGGACAGGAAAGGGCAATTCCCAGCAGGTAATTCTTATTTACATCGGAGTGAGAATTTAATGAAAAATCAGTCCTAATATCGACCGAAAAGTACGCTAAAAAATAGTGTTTTTGACGTCATCAAAAATGTAATTTGGAACTTAAAATCTACTAGTTTTACGGGCAAAATTATACGTGTCCAAATTCATGAAAAAACACCTCATTTCCTTCTTGATATTAAGTTTTATTATTCAATCTTCCCATGCTCAATTTGTAAAGGAAAAATCGATAAGTGCGCAAATTGGATTTGTTTCAAGTATGGCTTTCAATAGTGCGGAGGATACAAGTAACAATGGTTTTTTTACCCAAGGGGAACTCATTTTAAAACTCACTTCATGGGCAGAATTGCGACCTTATGCGGGCCTGGTTTGGACAGGTACCCAAGGTTATGACTTTGATGGAAATCCCACTTATGAAAAATCGGAAACAAAAGCCCTTATGCTTGGAGGTAAAGCTAGGCTAAGGGCTCCAATTCCATGGTTTGCCCCATACATTGAATTGGGCGCAGGGACTTCCATTGGAAAATTCGATACATTTACCCTGTTCACGGATATTGAAAAAGGCGGTATAATTCCACACATACCTATTTCTTTTGGCGTAGAATTGGGAAAACGGAACAATGTTGATTTAGGTCTTGCTTTCTATTCCCAACCTACGGTGGAACAAATGGTAGGCATATTCGCCTTTGGACTGTCTTTCCCAATAAAATAAAACGACCGTCCTTTGCCAAAAAAATTAGGCAAGTTTCCTATAGGCCCTCAGTACATTTTCGATTTTCGCCTCCGTGTCCGGGTCTATCCATTGCCGTTCCGGCTTTTCCTGTAGCCATTTTAAGGTACGCTTGATTCCTTCGGAATAAGGAATGGTCACCTTGAAGCCTGGCACAAAAGTCTTGATCTTGGTATTGTCGAACAGTACACTTTCACTCTTGTCAGCCAACAAACTCCCGGTAAAGGAAGGTTCTATCTGGCAAATAAAATCGGAAGCAATATGAACGATATTCGCCTCCTTGCCAAGTGCCTCTGCGGTTATTTTATAGATCATGTTCCAACTGAGGACCTCATCCGAAGTAATATGAAAGGCATGTCCAATGGCAGTAGTCAGACCTAGAAGTCCGAGAAAACCCTTGGCAAAATCGTCCGCATGGGTAACTGTCCATAAGGAAGTTCCATCGCCGTGTACAATGATTTCCTTACCCTTAAGAATACGGTCTATCGTATTGTACTTGTCGAACCCACCTATGGCCAAAGGCGTCATGGTGTTGTAGGTATGCGAGGGTCTTACGATGGTCATGGGAAAGCCCTGCTCCTGGTAGGCCTTGGTCAACAGTTCCTCGCATCTGATTTTGTTATTGGAATAGTCCCACAGGTTATTGCGAAGCGGAGTGGATTCCGTAATGACGGGATAGGTCAAAGGGGTCTGATAACATGAGGCCGAACTGATAAATATGTATTGCTTGGTCTTGCCCCTGAACAATTCCAAATCGCGCTCAATATCGGCTGGGGTAAAGGCAATCCAATTGACTACCACGTCCCATTCGTGCTTTTTTAATTCAGACAACGATGCAGGTTTGTTGATGTCGCCAATGATGGAATGGGCACCTGCTATGTCTACTTTGGACTTGCCTCTGTTCAGTAGGTACAACTCCATTCCCTTTGAAACGGCCAAACGGCTAGAAGGGCTACTGATATTTCCCGTTCCCCCAATAAATAATACTTTCATTCTAATATTTTTATTTAATTTAAATACTTATTATCAATCAGTTATGTAATAAAATTCAACTCTTTGTTCAACTTAATATCAATCACTCACAATACCGTAAGTTCGAGTTTTTTCTGTTAGGCTGAGCGTTGTCGAAGCCCAGAAAAAATACTCGAATGGACAAATTATCAACTAAATGACCAACCTCTAATTAAATTGCTACATACTCGGCGTATCCCGATAAAAAGTCAGGCCATTTTTAAATGGATCGTAGAATGCGAATTCCTTCGTTCCCCAAGCCGTTTCCCGTAACAAAGTATGGGAGTGGAACACATCCTTTTCGGCAAATTCGTCGTACAGTCCTTCAATATTTTGGGTGACAATCCGCAACATGGGCCGGTCGATATCAAAATCCCAATCTTTTTTAGCGTGCCACTGCAAGTGTATCTCCACATCGTCCCGGATGACGCCTGCATATTTGGGATTTTTGGAATCGTCCGCAAAGGCGATGCGAAAGCCCAATCGGTTTACATAAAAGTCTAGCGCATCCAAGACGTCCCACACGGGAAGCACCGGATGTATTTGGTGTAGGTGAATTTTTGGGTTCATATTTTGAAGGTAAGAAATAAATAGGAGTTAGGTGTTGGTTGTGGGCAATTAGCAGTTAGCAGTTAGCAGTTAGCAGTTAGCAGTTAGCAGTTAGCAGTTAGCAGTTAGCAGTTAGCAGTTAGCAG
>NZ_VBUK01000018.1:0-6283 GCF_005780245.1 Maribacter aurantiacus
CTCGGAATTGCGAGCGTGGGTGCTTAACCGAAAAATAGTAACTTAAAACCCGTAACTGACGGTTATACGAGACCGTTGCCACCAATTTATGAAAACCGATAAAACATTAATATTTTTTGCTATTATTTTAGTTTTGATGGTTTCAATGATTTATTTACTAGCGAATGGATTTGGAATTAAATCAGCGAATGAAAAAATTGACTTTGGAGCTTTTGAAATGACAATTCCTCACGATTGGAAAAAAATAGAATTTAAGGGAATTGACAGTTATGTTGGCGGAATTACAAACGGAATTGACTCATTGACATTTGATTATGGATGGTATTCATACGATTTTAAATATGAAAATGGAGAGACTCAACTATTTGCGACAGACACTATAAACGGAAAAATTGCTTTGTTAACTAAACCAAAGGAAGTCGGAAAAGGAACAATCGGCGTCTATATTGAGAAAGCATATAAAAAGAATAGATTTAACCTAATTGGGAATAACATAGATGATGAAAATTTGATTTTCAACATTTTCAAATCAATAAAATTTAAAGATAGCGACACGTTATTGAATTCAAAGCAAATTGAATTTTCAAATAAAATAACACCTTATTCTGGTCGGAGTTTATTTTACATAAACTGTGCTTCTTGTCATCATAGAAACAAAAATATGATTGGACCAGCATTTAGGGGAATAAATGAATTGAAATTTAAAAAATGGATTCTTGATTCAGCGGACTTAACTAAAGAAGACACAACTGAATTTGGAATTAGTTATCATAGAAAAACTTTTGGGAAACTAATAACCGAAAAAGAAATAGAGAAACTAATTGAATACAGTAAAGCGGAATAAAAAACTGGTGGCAACAATGTATAAATTCAATTGCGACTGAATTTCCTGCGGAAATTCATTGCAATTTTCTATCTTTCAGTCTCAATCGGAAAATCGTACCGATTTTCCGCAACTGAAATTTATACGCTAACGTTGGCATCAATTAAAAAAAGTAAAATCAATAATAATGAATCTGACAAAATTACTTTTAATTTTATTTTTACTGGTACTAATTCAATCATGCTCAAACAAAATGAATAAAGTTTTCTGGGTAAGCGGTATAAAAACCGAATGTTCTGCGGGAGCAGGGAAAATGCAATGTTTAAACATTTATAGGGGAGAAGATATAAACAACCCTAATTGGGAAAACTTCTATGCTTCTATAAAAGGCTTTGAATTTGAAGAAGGTTATCTTCAAAAGATTGAGGTCAAGGAAACCCGATTAGATAAAAACGAAGTACCTGCTGACGGCTCTTCTATTAAATACGAACTTATAAAAGTATTGGATAAGCAAAAAGATATTCGCTCAGAACTGAACGGTGATTGGACTTTAGTAAAACTGAACAATGCACCACTTAACAGAATGGTAGCTATACCAACTATCACCATTGAACTCTCTAAAAAAGTATTGGCAGCAAATGGAGGTTGCAATAATTTTACAGGTCAAATAGAGACTCTGACTGCTTCCGAAATATCTTTAGGAACAGTGGCAGGTACTAAAAAAGCGTGCATCAACAAAAATGTTGAACCTGAGTTTCAAAAAACACTTAACTCCATATCGACTTATCAAATACAAGGCGAGACGGTTATATTTTTTGATAAAACGGAAAAGAAAATTCTTGAATTCATAAAAGAAAAGCCAAATAATCCAAATCAAAGACTTCATGATATTTGGGTAACTACAAGAATAAATGGAAACCCCATTAACCGTATGTCACCGATACCGAGAATGGAAATTAACCTAACCGACCTGAAGGTGTTCGGATATGATGGATGCAATCAATACTCAGGAGGGATAAAGAAAGTGACCGAAAACCAAATTGTTTTTGGAAATCTTGCCTCCACCAAGAAAATGTGCCATAAAATGGATACTGCTGAGGCTTTTATCAAAGCAATTAATCAAGTAGCCTTTTATAAATTAGAAGGACTGAATTTGATTTTGATGAATGAAGAAAATGAAGAAGTATTGGCTTTTCTAAAAGGAGATTAAAAAGAAGATAACTGATGCCAACAATGTGCAAAATGCCAACATCCTCCAAACGTCGGTTACTGCATTTGCACAAACCGTTATGGTCACAATCAGCTGAAGCTGACTTGCGTGGCTACGTGCTGCGCACTCCCGCCCCACAAGCAAGTGTGACCATAACGACCTGCTAAACCAAATTGCTAAAACCCTTTCTATTATCTACAGCTCCAGCTGACGCACTCAAGTGCTCAACGTGCCATAACACGGAGCTAAATGCAATTTGGATCAGGCACTCTAACTCCCAATTCAATAAAATGGCAATCCACGATAGCTGCGCCATCTAATTGACAAACAATGCCATGATGCCAACAGTCCAATATCATGGCATTTTTATCCATTTTATTGTATCTTCGTTATCATACCTGAACTGCGTTTAGCAGGTCGTTGTGGGCAATTTAAACCAACCGCCTGAAGCTAAATGGCTTAACCGAAATTAAGAATAAATCCTATCACCAAGATCAAATCTGGTATGGTTGTACAGTTCTTTTTGACCAAAAAGGTTATGATTAATTTAAATAAGTTGGATTGAAAACACTCAAAGAATTGAACCGCTGTTGTCGGTTAACAAAATTAAAATATCAATAAAATGAAAAAAAGTATTCTATTAGCTCTGGTATTGATTGTTGCGTTTGGGCTTCGTTCCTTCGCGCAGTCTGAAGAAAAGGGTTGGATAAAACTATCGGAAAAAACTGTGTCTTACATGGCTGAAACAGATAAAGTCAATATGCTTGGCAAAAAACAAAACATTTCTACAATAAAGTTAAAGTGTATTCGGGGAACCGTTAAGCTTAAAAAGCTACGCGTCAAAATGTCCGACGGCACAGAAAAAGAATTCTCTCCAAAAGGCACCGGTGTTTTTACCAATGGGATGTCATCTTTTGCGTTTAAGCTACCTGGAAATGATACTAAATTAAAAGAATTAGAAATTGATTATGACTCAGCTGGGAATATCATATTTACTAAAAGGGCAAAAGTTGAAATATGGGCCAAATTACGAGAATAAATGAAAGTAAACGTTTGAAAAAGTAAGCTTTGGCCCACTTGTTTATTTTTGATGAAAACTCATTAAAAATAAATCCAATGCAAATACATTCAACAAAGATTACAGAATGCATAGAAGAAGGCAAAAGCGTTTATAAAAATGATTAAATAGGAATTATTATGTGAATAAAACGTAATTAATTACTTGCTGTGCTTTGCATCTTTTTAACACTTGATGAATCTCCATAGGGAAGAACAGTTTGGCAAACTCAGCCGTATTTAATTCCACCAGATGGGGCAGACCTAGATTACAGCGGTTATCCAGCAATTCCTAGTGATAGTGTTGTGACGTCATTGTATAAAAAAGCGTTTAAAAACAACTGTTAAGTTTTCACCCATGGCAATGGTGATGCGGCAATGGACCAGATGATACGTACAATGAAGCCTGCCATAGAAGAATTTGGAAATGATGACCGAAGAAGTGTTCTTATCCACGGTCAATATGTTCGGGAAGATCAACTTGATTCTTTTATGGAATTGAATGTCATTGCTTCATTATTTCCGCTACATACCTATTACTGGGGAGACTGGCACAAACAGATTATTGGAGATAGCCTTGGAAACTCTATCAGTCCTACCAGAACAGCCTTGGATAAAGGTTTGAGGATAACCATCCATACAGATGCACCTGTAGCCCTGCCAAATTTAATGAGGATGGTCGGGATTTCAGTTGAGCGAAAGTCCCGTTCAGGTCAAGTGATTGGTGCGGATGAGAAGACAACTCCCTACGAAGCGCTCAAAGGCATTACAGATTGGTCAGCCTATCAGCATTTTGAAGAAGACACCAAAGGAACTCTTGAAAAAGGTAAGCTTGCCGACTTAGTTATTCTTGATAAAAACCCTTTAAAAGTGCCTGAAGAAGAAATAAAAAACATTATAGTTTTAGAAACTTATAAAGAGGGTAAACAAGTTTATAAAAGGTAACCCTAATACCAAGTTTGGTGTTTTTTTGATTGTAGTAGAATTTACCATTCCCAGCCAAATCCTGTAGTAAAGATATAATCTAATGCTTTTCCTGCTTCAGCTGGTCTATTATCATAATTGAGATTATAACCTGCTCTGATGTAAAAATCCTCAATAAAGAGATCATCATACTTTACATCGAATCTAAAGTCTACTCTAGTGCGACCAGACTTAACATTGGTATCTGAAAAAATTGTAGGGTATAGAATTATATTGGTGAAAAGCTCTAAATCACCGAGATCATATATGTTTAATTCTGTTTTCAAAAATCCCTCAAATGATTTTCTATTCGGTGTTGTTGTAGTAATTCCTTGCTCTGGATTTAAAATAGGTAAGAAGCTTTCAGTATTATACGCAAAACCAGCCAAAACATTCCAATACATCGTATTAGAATATTTTAAATAATTACCAATTCCCATTTTACTTGTTAAGCGTAAGTCTAAGGATTGTTCTGTATTTGATAGTAGATTTACGCTTGCGCCAAGAACCCAATCTTCAGGCAAAATATAGAGAAATTCAATTCCAGCATCATTTCTCCGTATATCTGACGCATCATCTTGTTTGGTCAATAACGTGTTATAAAATAGTCTAGTCGTCCACTTATCCGCCAAATATCCCATCCTTAAATTACCGTTTAGTTGTTGTTGGTTATTAGCTTTAGTTAATGTGAAACCAAAATCTATATTAGCAGAAAGACGGCTTAAAAAACCACTATCTATACTTTTTATGTAAACAACATCACTTTGATTAACAGTTAGGTAATCCCCTTCCCCTTTGTGAATTATTAGTTTTCCAATACCTGAACTTTTTAATGTTCCATTAGTTCTTAGCCCATCAGAAAGCGCTATGAAGTAACGCTGAGTTGCCTTTAATTCTTTAACGTCTTTCCATTTAATTTTAAAATCTGAGTCTGAATATGATGGTTCAATAGTCAAAACACCCTTGAACATACTTTTTAAGTCTCCTACAATAAAATCTCCGTTATTTAGCACGAGAGAATCATTTTGTGAGAAACTTGTATAGTGAATAACAAATATTAATAAGAAAAGTGTGAAAAGTTTATTCATTATATTTAAAAAAAATTTATGAAAACATTCTATTAATTAGTAAATATAAAATTTTTGTTTATTTAAATAATAATAAAATGTAAATGTTGTACATAACAAAGGCGAAAAAAGCATTATAATAATTGTTGTCTTGTTATTAGTCTTTTACTAAAGAATTCTCTCAAAAATAAATAATATGAAATATAAATTTTTAAGTTTGATCTTGATAGCTTTCTGTTTTCATAGTATAAAAGCACAAAATACAAAAGAAGAAATAGACCCTTCCAAGCCTACTAATCTTTACACACAAATTAACACATTAGGTGAATATAACGCTTATGACGGTTTTGCAACTTATGGTACAAGAGTTAATTTTCAATATGCTTTCAATCCTAATAATCTTTTATTAGGAGAAGTACCGCTATTGTATAATGATGCAACAAATGAATTTGGGCTTTCAGATGTTAGATTGCGTTACTTTAACGTAGTAAAAAGAAATATATCAAGCACTATTATAGCCATTGCGCCATTTACTGATATTACAATTCCAACAGGTTCAGCTGAAAAGGGTCTTGGCTCTGACACCTGGTCTATTGCGGTAGGTGGAGTGGTCGGGCTTGTTTTGAATAAAAACATATCCTTGTTTCCTGGAGTTAATTATGTGTATTTAACAGAGCCTAAAGAAAGTGGTTTAGGGTTTCAAACCAACATGAGCTTAAGTTTTAGTAAACAAGCATTTGTGTTTTTAAATCCTATTGTTACAATGTTTGATTTTGACACTATTTGGCAAGCTGAAGTTAACTTTAACTACATAATTACCCCAAATAAATTTAAAGTCAACACAGGGTGGTATCCTAATTTTACAAATGATATAAATACAATTAGAATTGGAGCAACGTTTTTTCTTTAGGATAAGAAAATAATATTTCAAAAGAATCACATAACCAGATAAAAAAATATTGCCAACAATGCCTCCTATGAAAAGCCCTAGTCCAGTTCTCTAAAGTTAATATTTAATTTTCAATTACCTCATAATGATGGTTTTGGGGTGTTGAATCGTTGATAATTCCGATAGGATTATCAACGATTCAATACCATATAACTTGCTCCGCATCCTATATGTGATACACTCTTTTCCGTGTTCACCGGCATCTGTATGATTAT
>NZ_VBUK01000019.1:0-2500 GCF_005780245.1 Maribacter aurantiacus
GTATATTTGCACCCGCTTAGTGAGGCACTGGGCGATGACGGGGTCGGGGGGCCGGCCTAGTTACAGAATTGTTCATTGAAATATTGTGGAGAGAATCGCGTCCTTTTAATGGGATGCGATGGTAGAGAATATAAAGAATTAGATCGAGAGAATCGGGGCCGGGGAGTCATATTTCGGAGGTCGTTGGGACGAGTAAACAAAGAACAACGATGAAGAGTTTGATCCTGGCTCAGGATGAACGCTAGCGGCAGGCCTAACACATGCAAGTCGAGGGGTAACGGGGAGCTTGCTCCGCCGACGACCGGCGCACGGGTGCGCACCGCGTATGGAACCTGCCCTCTACAGGGGAATAGCCCAGGGAAACTTGGATTAATGCCCCGTGGTACCATTTAACGGCATCGTTTTATGGTTAAAGCCTTCGGGCGGTAGAGGATGGCCATGCGTCCCATTAGTTAGTTGGTAGGGTAACGGCCTACCAAGACCGCGATGGGTAGGGGCCCTGAGAGGGGGATCCCCCACACTGGTACTGAGACACGGACCAGACTCCTACGGGAGGCAGCAGTGAGGAATATTGGACAATGGGCGAGGGCCTGATCCAGCCATGCCGCGTGCAGGAAGAATGCCCTATGGGTAGTAAACTGCTTTTATACGGGAAGAAAAAGGGGCACGTGTGCCCTGTTGACGGTACCGTAAGAATAAGGACCGGCTAACTCCGTGCCAGCAGCCGCGGTAATACGGAGGGTCCGAGCGTTATCCGGAATTATTGGGTTTAAAGGGTCCGTAGGCGGGCCGGTAAGTCAGGGGTGAAAGTCTGTAGCTCAACTATAGAACTGCCTTTGATACTGCCGGTCTTGAGTCATGGTGAAGTTGCCGGAATATGTGGTGTAGCGGTGAAATGCATAGATATCACATAGAACACCGATTGCGAAGGCAGGTGACTAACCATGTACTGACGCTGATGGACGAAAGCGTGGGGAGCGAACAGGATTAGATACCCTGGTAGTCCACGCCGTAAACGATGGATACTAGCTGTCCGGGCCCTTGAGGCCTGGGCGGCCAAGCGAAAGTGATAAGTATCCCACCTGGGGAGTACGTTCGCAAGAATGAAACTCAAAGGAATTGACGGGGGCCCGCACAAGCGGTGGAGCATGTGGTTTAATTCGATGATACGCGAGGAACCTTACCAGGGCTTAAATGCAGTTCGACAGGTCCAGAGATGGACTTTTCTTCGGACGGATTGCAAGGTGCTGCATGGTTGTCGTCAGCTCGTGCCGTGAGGTGTCAGGTTAAGTCCTATAACGAGCGCAACCCCTACCGTTAGTTGCCAGCATGTCATGATGGGGACTCTAACGGGACTGCCGGTGCAAACCGTGAGGAAGGTGGGGATGACGTCAAATCATCACGGCCCTTACGTCCTGGGCCACACACGTGCTACAATGGCAGGTACAGAGAGCGGCCACGTCGCAAGGCGGAGCGAATCTATAAAACCTGTCACAGTTCGGATCGGGGTCTGCAACTCGACCCCGTGAAGCTGGAATCGCTAGTAATCGGATATCAGCCATGATCCGGTGAATACGTTCCCGGGCCTTGTACACACCGCCCGTCAAGCCATGGAAGCCGGGAGTGCCTGAAGTCCGTCACCGCAAGGAGCGGCCTAGGGCAAGATCGGTAACTAGGGCTAAGTCGTAACAAGGTAGCCGTACCGGAAGGTGCGGCTGGAACACCTCCTTTCTAGAGATTGTCCCTTCAAGGGACGGTCCCCGGCGGCCTTCGAAGGTCCTTCGGTCCCGTTTTTTCGATTTATTTATGTTCTTTGAAATAAGATCTCCGCAATCATGATATATAACAAATACGGAAGCGCCTTAACTGGCGTTGAAGTAGGGACAGTCCCATAGCTCAGCTGGTTAGAGCGCTACACTGATAATGTAGAGGTCGGCAGTTCGAGTCTGCCTGGGACTACAAAGTAGGCCAAAGGTCCGACGAGAAGCCTGTGCTGAGCGCAGTCGAAGCAAGTCTGCCTGGGACTACGAGCCCCGTTTTTTGGGGGAACGTTCATTGAGTATGAAGTATTGGAAATTCTGGAAGTTGAGTAGTGGTTATGGTCTAACTACTAACTACTATGTGCCAACTACTGGTATATGGGGGATTAGCTCAGCTGGCTAGAGCGCCTGCCTTGCACGCAGGAGGTCATCGGTTCGACTCCGATATTCTCCACATGCCCTTTAGGGGCGACAGGTTCATTGACATATTGGAACAGGGAATACAACGGCATGTGATGTTGTTGTATATACCTAAAAAAAAAGAAACACGAATCTTTATAAAGTAAAGAGTACAAGTAGAATAGAACAAAAGGAAAGGCGACAAGCTGGAAAAGGGCGTATGGGGAATGCCTAGGCTCTCAGAGGCGACGAAGGACGTGATAAGCTGCGAAAAGCCGCGGGGATCGGCACATACGATATGATCCGCGGATATCCGAATGGGGCAACCCGGCATGTTGAAG